>CACXGG010000104.1 GCA_902767145.1 Oscillospiraceae bacterium
AAGATGTTGATATCCCGATCTTCCACGACGATCAGCACGGTACTGCTGTTATCACACTTGCCGGTATGATCAATGCTCTTAAGCTCACAGGCAAGCACATCGATGATATCTCTGTCGTAGTATCCGGTGCAGGTGCTGCAGCTATCGCCATCACAAAGCTCCTTATCTCCAGAGGTCTTAAGGACGTAGTCCTCTGCGACAGAAGAGGTGCTGTTTATAAGGGAAGAGGCCAGAACATGAACCCTGTTAAGAATGAGATCGCTGAGATCACAAACCAGCAGGGCAAGAAGGGCCTTCTTGCAGATGTTATCAAGGGCGCTGACGTATTCATCGGCGTTTCCGCTCCAGGCGTTCTTACAGCTGAGATGGTTAAGACCATGGCTCCCAACCCCATCATCTTCGCATGTGCTAACCCCACACCCGAGATCATGCCTGATGAGGCTCTCGCTGCAGGTGCTGCAGTCGTTGCTACAGGCCGTTCCGATTTCCCTAACCAGGTAAACAACGTTCTTGCATTCCCCGGTATCTTCAGAGGTGCTCTTGACGTAAGAGCTTCCGATATCAACGATGCAATGAAGATCGCTGCTGCCGAGGCTATCGCATCTCTCGTTTCTGACGATGAGCTCCGCGCAGAGTACATCCTTCCCGATGCATTCGATCCCCGCGTTGGTAAGGCAGTTGCTGCTGCTGTTGCACAGGCTGCAAGGGATTCAGGCGTTGCAAGGATCTGATAAAAGACTTGATAAGCTTATAAGAAAGACCGCTTCGGCGGTCTTTTTTTTACCCTTTTTGTGTTAATATATACCTCATGGAAAAGAAAAGAGTCATCATCATCGGCTGCGGAAGAGTCGCAGCCAAGCATATAAAGGCTATATGTAAGCTTAAAGACCATCTTGAGCTTGCTGCTCTGGTGGATGTTTCAGAGGATGCTCCCAAAAAGCTCCTGGAAGGTTCAAAGCTTACATCTGAAGCAAAAGAGAAGGTCCGCATATTTAAGGACTATAAGGAAGCCATCGATACGGTCAAGCCTGATATCGTTGCAGTAACGGTTCCTTCAGGACTTCACTACCAGATCGCCGAATATGGTCTCAGCAACGGCTGTAACCTCCTTCTGGAGAAGCCCATGACCATGTCTTCGGAAGAGAGCAGGCTCATCTACGAGCTTTCCCAGAAGACCGGAAATAAGATCGCCATGGGCCATATATACAGGTATTTCCCATTAGTAAAATACCTAAGAGAAGATATCGTTAACGGAAGCTTCGGCAAGATCACCCACGGCACAATCTTTGTCAGATGGGGACATGGTGAGGACTATTATAAGTCTGCAGCCTGGAGAGGTACCTGGAGATCTGACGGCGGCGCTATGATGAACCAGACCATACATGCCATCGACCTGCTGGTATGGCTTATGGGCACAAAGCCTGTCTCTGCGACTGCCATGCTCTCCCAGAGACTTCGTGACATAGAAGCAGAGGATCTCGGCATGGCTGTCCTTAAGATGGACGACGGATCACTTGCTTCCATCGAGGGTACTACTGCCACATCCGATAAGGATCATGCGGCGATGTTCTCCATCTTTACTGAAGATGGCACCATCTCCCTTGGCCTTAGGAAGGGCAAGCCCAAGCTTGATATAAGATATAAGGGCAAGAGCCGCAATATGCACTACATAATGAAGCAGATAAGGGAAGAGGGTATCGGATCTATGCTCAACGCCCTGAACCCCCATACAGGCATCTACGATGACTTTGTAAAGGCGATAGATGAGGGAAGACAGCCCCTTGCTGATGCACTGTCCGGATATACCTCCGTAGATACTCTTCTGGGCATCTACAGATCCGCAAAAGAGAAGAGGGAGATACCACTCCCCCTCAAGGAGCCTTTCGCCTCTTCAGACATGACAGGATTTTTCGAAAAAAACAGTTGACAACTCTTTTGGCAATGTTATAATAATCAAGCTGTTACGCACCATTAGCTCAGATGGTAGAGCAACTGACTCTTAATCAGTGGGCCCCGGGTTCGAGTCCCTGATGGTGCACCAGATAAGACCTTCGGATCATCCGAAGGTCTTTTTTTGTCTGATCATTACAGAAATTCCCCTGTTTTTGCCATTTTTACGAAAAACAGGGGAATGTTTTGACCGATCCATCGGTTTATTCCCCTCTAAAGGCTTTGAAAACGCAAAATAGGGGAATGGTGAGGGGAATTTATATGATCGGGTTATTCCGGGCATAAAAAAGGGGCTGTGGTGAACAGCCCCTTTGGATTATCTTGCTTTAACTATCAGCCCTGGGCATCAAGTGTTGCAGTGATGGTGGTCATATCCTGATAATCGTCATCAACGATACAGATATAGGAAGTACCGCGGTTTACTTCGACTTCCTGACCGTCTTCATTATAGAGAACGATGAGGTCATTGGGGGAATCCTTATCCCATGTGATGGGAACTACCTTACCGCCTGATACGTACCAGCCTTCGCCGCCGTCTTCAAGCTCTGCATCGACTGTGTAGTTGTCGCCGCCCCAGAGCTCGATGTCTGCGTAGCATACGATGATGTTGGTAACAGCGATCTGCTCGCCTGTTGTCTGGTCGATATGAGGCTGTCCGTACTGCTCCTTTGTGTAAAGACCAGTTGTTGCATCATATGTGAAGAGAGCGTCATCATTTGTAGCTGAGAAGTAGACGTTGATCTGCTGGCAGTCCTGGCCGTTTGCGATATCTGCTGAGTTGTCAGGTACAAAGTTGAAGAGCCTGGGAGCCTCGCCCTGAAGGTCGATACCGAAGTATTCGATAGCTTCTGCGATGTGGGCACCGTCTGAAACAGCTGTGTGCTCCATTGCTCTCTGGCTGAGCCATGTGGAATCTCTCCAGAAGAAGAGACCTGTGGAAAGAGTTACATAACCGTCAGCATAGTTCTGTGAGTTGTAGGAACCTGCAGAGCAGTTGTTACCATCGATATGATCGATATCCCACTCAGAGATATGATCAGGGACTCTTGCATTTCTTCCGTAGTGGATGAAGATGGAGTTGTTTCCTGCAGCAAGGTCTGTAGAGAGGACACGGGCACTTCTGAGGGAGCCGATCTCAGGAACTGTGTTAACGTCTGCGAAAAGGCAGAGAAGTCTTGTCTGACCGCCCTCTGTCTCATACTCGTAGATGGCATCTGCCTGGGATACACCTCTCTGGGGCATAGCAGCATAGCAGTTATTTACAACGATTGCGACACTTCTGTTGCCTTCGTTCTCGGGATCCATGTCCTGGACACCTGTTACAGGATTAACAGCCATGGGGTTGTTGGGGTCGTAAAGAAGGTCGATTACCGGCGCTTCAGTGGTGGTTGTAGCCTCCGTAGTTGCAGTTGTTGTTTCCTCGGTTGCTTTTGTCACAAAAGTCTCCTCGGTGTCTTCTTTCTTGGCACATGACACGCAGGCGGTCAATGAGATAGCAAGAACAAGAACAGAAGCGATGATCTTTTTGTTTTTCATTGTTTTCTCCTTATTTTCTTTTTTCTTTTGCACAATGACTCTTGCACTTAGATAAATTATAACATTCTTGCATTTTCCTAATGTTACAGGCTTGTGATATTGCATTATTGAAATTGTGTTATAATATCGCGTGCACATTATTATATAAATAACTATGTTATAATAATTGGGCAAAAAGAAATGAATTACGGTAAGAGGTTTATCGAATATGGGAAAAGATAAAGCAAATAAAAAGAAAGGCGGCAAGCACGTCGGTCGAGTATTAGTGCGCATCCTCTGTGCTCTGCTGGGACTTTGTTTTGGTGTTGCCCTTTATGGTTATAAGATCCTTGGAGGTTTTAATTTCGTTTCGGTCCCTGTGGTATCAGAAGAGGAGTACGATACCCTTGAGATCGGTGAGGACGGAAGCTTCACAGGCGGAGATGTTACATCCTCCTGGGCTGACGGCGGACATACAAGGGTATATGTAGATCCCGCACACCCCATCATCAAGGTTGATCAGAAGGATAAGGATGTTGAGAATATCCTTGTCTTCGGTATCGACTCCCGTGGAACAGATGATGTCAGGGCAAGATCCGACGCCATGATGATCGTTTCCATCAATAAGAAGGAAAATACAGTTAAGCTCATATCTCTTATGAGAGATATCGGCGTACATATCGGAGATACGGAAGAGACTGCTTCCGGCTCCTATGATAAGCTTACACACGCCTATGCCTACGGCGGTGTAGGCCTTATGATCAATACCATCAATATCAACTTCGGTCTTGATATCCAGAGGTTCGTAATGCTGGATTTCAACAGTTCCTCTGATCTTATCGATCTCGTAGGCGGTGTTACGATAGATGTTGCACCCGGAGAAGTTGAATATGCAAATATCAACATCACTGAGCAGGCTAACCTTCTCGGTATCGATCCGCCCCTCATCGAGTCTTCGGGAGAGCAGACTCTCACAGGTATCCAGGCCATCGGATGGTCCAGGATCAGATATCTTGATTCTGACTTCGTAAGGACATCGAGACAGAGGGAAGTGGCCACAGCTCTTATCCAGGAGGTGGCAGAGATGCCCCTTACTGATCAGCTGGCAATGATCGAGGATTCCGCAGGACTCTTCGAGACCAATATGCAGCAGCTTGACCTTGCAAGAGTAGGTATCAACGCTGTTGGCGGTTCTGACAATATGGATGAATACAGAGTTCCTGCAGATAATATGTATTCTGTACAGCAGGATCCCTGGATGATGATACTTGACTGGGATACCCAGCTTCCGGAACTTCACGAATTTATTTGGGGAGAGTAATCTATGAGTAAGACAGTTTCCACATGTATCCTTGAGACCAATCAGGTCCAGAACAGACCTCAGGAGAATGTTTTCTTCCACACGCTCTACAGGACCCAGGCGGATTATCCCAATGAGTTTATGAGGACAGCCAGATCCACATCTCCCATCCAGATCTGCGCCATCTTCTCCTGTATCGGTCCCGATAATCTGGGAGCGGTCCTTAATATCGAATTAAACGAGGAACTGGGAAAGATCGTAGCATCCACCCAGAACCAGCCTGTCCTTGATTTTGAGGCTTTCTCCAACAGAGTCATAAATGTTCTCAATGTTAAGGTCTGTAATTATATCGTTGCCAGGGGAGGTACGCCCCTCAAGGTCTCCATGACCATGCTCATAATCGAGGGCGATACACTCCGCGTTATCCATATCGGTAATACGAAGGCTGTCCTTATCCGTGACAATAAGATCATGGCTCTCACAGAGGACCAGACCGTTGCCCACAGATATGTACAGATGGGTGCCATCACTCCTGAGCAGGAGCTGAACCATCCCGAAAATATGACACTTACCCAGTACCTCGGCAAGATGCCCCAGGACGGCGCCATCACTGCTGACAGAAAAGTACATCTCAAGCTCAAGGATGACGACGAACTCTGCCTTATGGGCCTCGGTATCGCAAAGCTCATGCCTGCCCAGATGAGGAATATGACACTTATCAAGCCTCTTCAGACAGAGAATAAGGCCAGGGAACTTATTACATCCGCATTTAACTACGGTGTTAAGTCCGGCCTTTCAGTCGTAATGATCCAGATCGAGTCAACATTCCTTCTTCCCGGTGATGCTATCATCAACAGTAATCTTGCTTCTGACGGCACCATCAACAAGAACGTGGAAAAGAATGAAGAAGAGCCCTATACATCCTTCAATGAGCCTGTAGGCGACGTTGATGAGGAGGATATGCAGGAGACTCAGAGATTCAACCGCGGAAACGCCTATGAAGACGAGGCAGAGGAGTATGAGGACGAATACGACGAATACGAAGATCTTTCCCGTGAGAAAAAGGAAAAGAAGATGAAGAATAAAGATAAT
>CACXGG010000105.1 GCA_902767145.1 Oscillospiraceae bacterium
GAACGATAGCACGTCCAAGAGCAACACGCTGTCTCTGACCACCGGAAAGAGCCTTAGGCTTTCTCTCGAGGAGATGCTCGATCTCAAGGATCTTAGCTGCTTCGGATACACGGCGGTTGATCTCGTCCTTAGGCATCTTCTTGAGCTTAAGGGAGAAAGCCATGTTATCTCTAACTGTCATGTGGGGATAGAGAGCGTAGTTCTGGAAAACCATTGCGATATCTCTGTCCTTAGGAAGAACGTCGTTGATAAGACGATCCTCGATGTAGATCTCACCTTCTGAAATATCTTCAAGTCCGGCGAGCATACGAAGTGTTGTTGACTTACCACAACCGGAAGGTCCTACGAGGATAACGAACTCCTTATCAGCTACCTCAAGGTTGAAGTCAGAAACAGCAACAACGCCGCCGTCGTACTTCTTGTAAACATGCTGGAAAGATAAACTTGCCATATAGATCAATACCTCCAAAACGCCCCTGTGGGCTTTTTACTACGGATAATATACCAAAGTGTAATGGCCGCTTCTATATGACAACATATCCAAAAAAAATTAGGCTGATTTGTATTTTATTTCTTCGTTTTTGCCTCATTTTTTTACATTTTACACACCCGTGTTGCAGGGCTTTTGTGCATTTCTTCCAAGTTAGTGCCAAAAACAGTCCGAAAACGATTGACTTTTGAATATTTATACAGTATATTGCATAAATCATACATGGTGATTATAACGAAACTGTAATCCCATAAGACCCCCTGCGGGGTTAAGATAATATGGTATGGATATTAATAATAAAGGAATAACAAATATGGAAAAGATAAAGGTCAGTATCATAGGATCCACCGGATATGTGGGCGCGGAAGTCGTACACGGTTTCCTGAACCATCCCGGAGTGGAGCTTGTCCATCTCACATCCCAGTCCTTCGAGGGTAAGAAGTTCTCCGACATCTATCCCGTATACAGAGGCATCTGCGATATCGTCCTGGACAATCCGGACCCCGCTGAAGTAGCCAAGGACAGCGACCTGGTGGTAACTGCACTTCCCCACGGCGTATCCTCTAAGACAGTCCCCCTTCTCGTGGAGGCAGGCTGCCGCGTAATAGACCACAGCGGCGACTTCAGGTACAAGGACCTTTCCACATATGAGAAGTCCTATAAGCTGGAGCATCCCCATCCGGAACTTCTTTCCACTGCCGTTTACGGTCTTCCCGAGATCTACAGGAAGGATCTCCGCGAAGCAAAGATCGTGGCAAATCCCGGATGCTATCCCACATGTTCACTGACAGCACTGGCGCCCTTCCTCAAGGCACACCTTATCAACACCGCACCCATCATCATCGATGCGGTATCCGGAGTTACAGGTGCAGGAAGAAAGGCTGACCTGGCATATTCCTTCTGCGAGACGGACGAGGCCTTCAAGCCCTATGGTGTCGTGGGACACAGACATACAACAGAGATCGAGGAGCAGTGTTCCTTCCTTTACGGTGACAAGGTCAACGTATCCTTTACGCCCCACCTGGCCCCCTTCAAGAGAGGGATGCTCTGCACCATCTACTGCACTCCCTCCAAGGAGTTCACGGATGTATCCTCAGAGAAGATCAATGAGATATATAAGGAATATTATAAGGACGAGCACTTCGTCAGAGCCCTGGACGGGAAAGACCTTCCCGACGTCAAAGCGGTAAACGGCTCCAACTACATAGACGTGAACGGAGTCTACGATCCGGTAAATGGGCTCATCAAGCTCTTCTCAGCCCAGGATAATCTTGGTAAGGGAGCAGCCCTTCAGGCAATACAGGCATTTAACGTAATGTTCGGCTTCGACGAGAAGACCGGACTTGAGACAATTATAAGAGGAGTATGATCTTATGGCAGGAAACGACAAGATGCCCGAGATATCGGGCGAGATGCAGAATAAGATAGACAGGGCTTCCATCCTTATCGAAGCTCTCCCCTACATGCGCAAGCTCAGGGGTCAGACCATCGTCATCAAGTACGGCGGAAATGCCATGATCAACGAGGACCTGAAGCAGTCCGTTATGGACGACGTCACCCTCCTCAAGTACATCGGCATCAATCCCATCCTGGTACACGGCGGCGGACCCGACATCAATGATATGCTGGGCAGGATGGACATCGAGTCCCACTTCGTCAACGGCCTCCGTTACACTGATGCCGAGACCATGAAGGTGGCTCAGATGGTGCTCATCGGAAAGACCAACAAGGAGATCGTCTCCAACCTCAATGCCAAGGGCGCCAAGGCCATCGGTATCTGCGGCATAGACGGAAATCTCATCGAAGCAGAGAAGATGACAGAGGACAAGAACGGCGATCCCATCGACGTGGGATTTGTAGGTAAGATCAAGAAGATCAACACCAAGGTCATCGAGATGCTGGCAAATGACGAATATATCCCCGTCATCGCTCCCATCGGTGTAGGAGCTGACGGCGAGAGCTATAACATAAATGCCGACACTGTCGCTGCAGAGGTCGCAGTAGCCCTGAAGGCAAGCAAGCTCATTACCCTCACCGACGTTCCCGGCGTCCTGGACAGCGAGAAGAGCCTCATCTCCATCCTGGACGAGCAGTCTATCGGAGAGTACGTGGATTCAGGAGCCATCACAGGAGGCATGATCCCCAAGATCAACGGCTGCCTTGACACGGTACAGAGAGGTGTACGAAGAGCCCACATCATCGACGGAAGGATACCTCACAGCATCATACTTGAGATATTCACCGCAAAGGGCATCGGAACCATGATCGTAAAAGAAAGGAATAACTACCATGAGTGTGTATGAGGATTTTAACTTAACCAAGGATTTCGACAAGGATTACTGCCTCCAGGTCTTCGCTCCCCTGGACGTTGCGTTCATCAAGGGCAAGGGCTCTTATCTCTATGACCAGAGCGGCAGGAAGTATCTGGACATGATCGGCGGCATCGCCGTAAATTCCCTGGGACATAACCATCCCGCCCTGACATCAGCTCTCAAGAAGCAGGTGTCTGAACTTATCCACTGCGGCAACTACTACTATATCCCCCAGAGGTCTTCCCTGGCATATAAGCTCTGCAGGTACAGCTTTGCAGACAAGTGCTTCTTCAGCAATTCAGGCGCCGAGGCAAACGAGGCTGCCATCAAGCTGGCAAGGGGCTACTTCTACTACAAGGGTGAGGACCGCTATGAGATCATCACCGCAAAGATGAGCTTCCACGGAAGGACCATGGGCACCATCGCTGCCACAGGCCAGGAGAAGTTCAGGAAGCCCTTCGAGCCCAACCTTCCCGGCTTTAAGTACGTTACATATAACAACTTCGATGAGCTGGAGGAAGCCGTTACACCCAACACTGCAGCAGTAATGCTGGAGCTCATCCAGGGCGAGAGCGGCGTGCATCCCGCAGACCAGGAGTATATAAAGAACGTAAGGAAGCTCTGCAACGAAAAGGGCATCCTTCTCATCATCGACGAGGTACAGACAGGTATCGGCAGGACCGGAAGGCTCTTCTGCTATGAGAACTACGGCATCACTCCGGACATCATGTCACTGGCCAAGGGTCTCGGCGGCGGCGTTCCCATCGGAGCTACCCTCTGCACCGCTAAGGTTGCATCAGGCTTCAAGGTGGGAGACCACGGATCCACCTTCGGCGGCAACCCCCTGGCATGTACTGCAGGAAACGTGGTAATGGACCAGTTTATCGACAAGGATCTCCTTTCCACGGTAAACAAGACAAGCAGCCTTCTTTTCGCTGAGCTCCAGAACCTGAAGAACAAGTACAGCACTATAGCAAGCGTAAGGGGCATGGGACTTCTCATCGGTATCGAGTTCACCCCCGGCATCTCCGCTTCCCTCCTTCGGGAAAGGCTCCTGAGCGAAGGCGTCCTGGTAAGTGCCATCGGCACATCCACCATAAGGATCGCACCTCCCCTCAACCTGTCGGATGCCGACGCAAAGGTATTCATCAAGAAGCTCACCAGGATCTTAAAGGATCAGAAGAAGCGTCCCCTGAGCGAGACAGCCGCTTACGGCTCCACCGCATCAGAACCCGTCAAGAGGGAAGATCACATCGAAAAGGAACTGGAGGAATAAGAGATGAAGCATTTTATAGATCTGCACGAAGACGTTGGAATAGAGGAGCTGTCCTATCTTCTCGACCTGGCAGCTGACATGAAGAAGAAGACAAAGACCGGTATCGAGCATCACTACCTTAACGGCAAGTCCCTGGGTATGATCTTTACCAAGTCCTCCACCAGGACCAGGGTCTCCTTCGAGGTCGGTATGTACCAGCTGGGCGGCCAGGCTCTCTTTCTCAGCAATAACGACATCCAGATCGGACGCGGCGAGACCATCTACGATACGGCCCACGTTCTCTCCGGCATGCTGGACGGCATCATGATCAGGACATTCAAGCATTCAGACGTTACGGATCTGGCAAAGTACGGATCCATCCCCATCATCAACGGCCTTACAGACGACCAGCATCCCACCCAGATGATCGCTGACCTTCTTACCATCAAGGAGGTAAAAGGCGAGCTCAAGGGTCTTAAGCTGGCTTATGTAGGTGACGGAAACAACGTGGCCAACTCCCTTCTCCAGGCATGCGCCAAGGCAGGAATGGATGTTGCCATCGGATCCCCCAAGGACTACACCTGCCCCGACAAGTATGTCCAGCAGGCCCTTACAGATGCAAAGGTAACAGGTTCCAAGGTCCTTATGACCACAGATCCCTTCGAGGCATGTAAGGATGCAGATGTCATCTATACAGACACCTGGACATCCATGGGCCAGGAGGAAGAAAAGGCCAAGAGGGTCGGGATCTTCAAGGACTATCAGGTAAACAGCGCCCTCATGTCAGTGGCAAAGAAGGATGCCATGTTCCTTCACTGCCTCCCCGCCTACCGCGGATATGAAGTGACAGAGGACGTTATCGACGGTCCACAGAGCTTCGTATTCCAGGAAGCCGAGAACAGGCTCCACGCTCACAAGGCAATCCTTGTAAACTGCTTCCTTAATGATTGATCTCATACTCCGCAAAGCCCTAAGGTCTGATGCCCCACTGGTCTCAGACCTTATTCATGAGGCGATGGAATCCTACCGCAAAGATTCGGGCATCACAAAAGGGATGCTGGAGTCCCTGACGGAGAGCATAGAATCCGTGGAGGACAGGATTGAAAAGAACCACTGTCTCTGCCTTTTCGCTGATAACACTCCCGTGGGAACAGTGACGGTCTCCATCATAGACAATCCAATGAAGTATAACTTTTCCCGGAAGACATATGAGATGCTCAAGGATCACGAAAAGGCGGCCTATATCTCCAGGTTCGCAGTGGCGGACTCCCTCAGGAAGACCGGCCTTGGCTTAAAGCTCATGGACGCCGCACTGGATCTTCCGGAATGCAAAGACTGCGGCATAGTCCTTCTCCATACCGCAGTCTCAAATAAGAACATGTGTGAATTCTATGCCAACAGAGGCTTTGTCCTGGTGGACAGCGAGACCTCAAGAGGCTACAGGCGAGGACTTTTCGCCAGGGTGCTTTAGATCATGGACGTCCTGAATATTTGACAGTCTTCCGGAAGGCCGCCCGCTATGAGTCCCTCATAGGCGCGGTCCCTTTTTTCCACTGAATCAAATATACCGAAAACAGAAGACCCGGACCCGGTCATAAGAGAAAATACGCTCCCGCTGTCCTCAAGGAGCGAGACGAGCTGGCCGATCCTCGGAACGAGTTCCTCAGCAGGTCTTTGAAGGTCATTTACCATTATCGGGGATACTTTCCTTATCCTTTCAAGAGGAACGGTCTTCCCGTCACTGAAAGCTGAGAGGATCTGCCTTCTGTATCCCTCCTGATCATAGGGCACATACTCGGAATCCACCTTATTAAAGCAGATCCCCGTAGATACTCCCTCCGACGGTTTTATAAGGATCACCGGAAGTCCCGCACAGGAAGGGAGAGGGGTAACTATATCACCTATCCCCTCGCAAAGGCATGTTCCGCCATTAAGGAAAAAGGGAACATCAGCTCCCAGGCTTGCTGCCATCTCCAGAAGTTCACCATCATCCAGCGGATCACCGTAATATTCCTGAAGGATCTTAAGGATACAGGCAGCATCGGAGCTCCCTCCGCCAAGTCCCGCCTGGGAAGGGATATTCTTGACCGCCCTTATGGAAGTAAACTGAGGCCTGACACCGGCCTTCCTGTAAAAGGCATCAGCCGCCCTGAAGCAGAGATCCTTTGTCTTATCCTCACAGACAGAGCCCTCAAGTCCGATATCAAAGGGCATGTCATCATCGATCGTAACCTCGATGGTATCGGAGATATCTATCTCCTGAAAGACAGAGAAGAGGTCGTGATAACCATTATCCCTTCTCCCCGTCACACGAAGGAATATATTGATCTTTGCGAAGGCTTCCCGCTCTATTGTCTTCCTCATCTGCTCATTATCTCCGGAAAATTATATTATATGTAATGATTATACAGGAGCTCTTCCCTGTATGCACATCCTTCAGGTCACAGCCAGTTCAGGCCATCTTGTCCGTATTTTGACATTTTTAACAATTAATCGCCGATAAATCCAAACAAATGTCAAATGTAAAAAGTATTTGTTATGCTCTATCCTATTGTATGTATGTAAAAATTAAATGACCAAAAAGAAACGGGTACAAGAGGAATACCTATGAAACTGTTTTTAACATCAAACCCCTTCCTCCCTGATGGCTCCATCAACGAGGAAAATGAATTCATCTGGAATATCAAGTACAGTCTCCCCTATGAGACAAATGCCCTGTTCGTATCTTCATCCTACAGGGACACCCTTACAAACGACAGACAGGCAACAATGATAAAGGACGCCTTCAACACCAAAGGTATCTTCTTTAACAAGATGGATGTGCTGGACCTGCGCACAGCTTCCATGACCAGGGAAGAGATCGTTGCCCATAACTTTATAATCCTGGCCGGAGGTCATGTGCCCACCCAGAA
Source organism: Oscillospiraceae bacterium (assembly GCA_902767145.1). Lineage (GTDB taxonomy): Bacteria > Bacillota > Clostridia > Saccharofermentanales > Saccharofermentanaceae > Saccharofermentans. The sequence continues at coordinate 6,970 of CACXGG010000105.1, forward strand.
TGAATTTATGAAGATAACCGGACTTCGCAGAAAGCTCGAAGGCTATGATGGAACTATCATGGGCATCAGCGCCGGATCGATGAATGCCGCTGATGAAGTCTATGTCCTTCCGGAGAAGAAGGGTGAGGCATTAGACAGCAGCTTCCCGCGTTTTGAAGCAGGACTCGGACTTACAAAGCTTCAGATAATCCCACATTATGATGAGACAATAGCATCATCAGTAGACGGCCTTTCCATCAGGGAACGCATACTCTTTGACAGCAAGGGCAAGAAGTTCCTCGGTCTTCCCGACGGAAGCTATGTCATGTGCACAGACGGTGTGGAACTCGTATATGGCGATCACTATAAGGTCGAGAACAGGCTCTTCACCAAGGTGGACGCAGGATTCATGGCAAAATCATTCGCCTGACCGTTCTGTAAGACTTATCTCCTTCAGATCAGCCTCGTGCTTCATTACATATGATCTGACCATCAGATCATACAGCCCTGCGAGCACGCCTATAAACCCGCCAAGGAAGAAGTTGACTCCTATCATTATCAATATGGTATTTATGGAATCCCTCCAGTGGGGAAAGATAAGGGACGGGTGCTGCCTGAAGACCTTTACATTCCTGAGGGTCCTGGTGGCGGCATATATATTCCATATCCCGCATCCGATCATCGGGATACCGTAACCGAAGAATAATATCAGAGGTATTCCCAGGATTATCTGTAACGACGCCAGTACGATCCAGAAGATCCCGTCAAAGTTCATCATCCTCAGTACGTCTTTCACGACATTAGCTTTGATCATCTCTTATCTCCTTATACAGAAAAAGGGCAACCGCCAACAGCAGGTTGCCCTTTTATAAACTCTTGATCAAACAAAGATATCTGTCAGCTGGCCTCTGCTGCCTGTGCAGATGCAGGGATGGCGATCCTGACCGCTCTAGTAAGAACGTCGATATAGCTGTAGGAAACGATCTCGTAGTCTCCCTCGCTCCTCTTGCACTTAACAGTGAAGTGATTGGGGTAGCAGTTATCGACCACGCCTTCGTGGATTATGAGCCTCTTCCTTCCGCCGTTACTGGTAAGTCTGACCGATGTGCCGATCATAGACTGGAGTTTATTCCTGCATAAGTCCAAGTCGGATCTGATAATCATTTCTTCGTCCTCCAAACCAAATACAAATACGTAAAAAGTATAATTGTTCTTTGATTTTTTGTCAACGAAAAAACACAACATATAGAGCAGTTTTGTATAAAATGCTACAAAATGTTGTGTTTTAACGCTTTACTCGGTTATGAGAGAGTATGCCGAGATCTTCTTTATCCTTGCGGACAGGGCATATACCATTATGTAGGATGCCACTACTCCGAAGGCGACTACCAGGATACCCATCCAGAGATCAGCCGCCATGTTGCTCTGTGCGATACCAAATGCAGACAGAAGGATCGTAAAGAACCTGTTCGCATTCAGGATGCCCACTGCAGCGCCTGAGACCAGGCCTGTGACGATGGCGGGAAGCATGGAAAGGGAGAGTTCCGTCCGGAGCTGGTTCGAAGTAAAGCCCAGGGCTTTCTTGATGCCGAGTTCCTTCTGCTTCTTTATGATGATGGTCTTGATAAGGAGCATCATGGTAAGCCAGATAACAGCCAGGGATATGACCACCAGTACTATACAGATGACCCTTCCCAGCATGATGGTGGGATTCTCACCGTTGGACAGACCCTCGGGATAGTTAAGATAGAGCTCCAGCCTGTCTCCGAAGACAGCCTCTGCATTATCGATGACCACCGCGGACTTCTCTGCCCCATGGCCCTCCACCATTATATAGATGTTTCTCTTCGGGCACTCGACTCCCAGATGCGCTGCCCCGTCCTCGTTCATGAGAGCGAAGTTACCGTAGTTAGCCTGTCCCTGGACAAAACCGGTGATGGTATATTCACAGCTCCGGTCTCCGGTCTCCAGAAGGATCATGTCACCTGCCATCAGGCCTTTTGCCCTGGCTAAGGTAAGTCCGATGGCCACTTCATCATCATACATAGGGGCGCGTCCCTCCATGATACCGCACTCGGATATGCTGCTCCAGTCTTCGGTGATATCCACCTGTATGCTGGTGCCCTGGTAAGATGCCGTGGCACTTGTTTTCCACCATGCTTCCTCCACATAGGGAAAGTCCTGGACCTCGTAGATGATATCATCTCCGTTGTCCACTATCAGCTGGACATCAGGGGAATCTCCGCTTAAGAGCTTTTGAAGGTTCAGGGGATGAACTCCCACGTTATATCCGACGAACACAGCCATGGCAAGGCTTACGCCTATGGCACACATCACCACGAAGATGAGGATATTCTGCTTCATGGATGTCAGTGCACTCTTTATGGCCATGAGCCATACGAGAGGTCCCGAAGTAGTCTCCAGGGGAGCCCTGTTCTTTCTGAAGCTGTGACTCTTAAGGCCGAACCTCAGAGCGATCACAGGATCAAGTCCCTTGATGGATCTTGTGGATCTTAATGCCACCAGGAAGGATGCTCCCACGATGGCCAGAGCCGTGACGGTAAACGCCGGAAGGTCAAAGGGATGATCCCATGTCATGTAGGCCAGGGACCTGAGGACCACCTCCAGAGGGGATATGATCATATAGATGAGGACCGTACTTACCAGGACGCCTATGCCGGCTGTCAGGACGAACTCCAGGATCTGGGCAGTCCTGATCTGATGAGTCGTATAGCCCAGGGCCTTCAGGGCACCGATATTCGTGATATTCTGCTCGATGCTGTTGGTTATCCTGAAATAGATGACGATCATGACCACCAGGGTGACGATCAGGGAAAAGGCACAGAGGAATACGGCGATCATATTGATCATCTGGGTATACATGAGCTTAAACTCGCTTATGGAGTATACTGCGGAATCTATTCCCCTGTCGCTGAACTCATTTGCCATGGTGTTATAGATCTCATCGATATCCGCGCCGTCCACCAGCTTTATGACTATCTGGTCCACCGGGGCCTTGTCATCGGAATTGAGCTCGGCCAGCATGGCGGGATCTATATAGAAGAGGTTATAAAGAGAGACACTCTCATAGAAACCGGCTACCGTGAACACCCTTTCATGTCCGTTGACTTTCAATGTCATCTCGTCACCGACATGATATCTTCCCTGAAACACATCCTGGTTATAGACCCTGGACAGGTATATGGGGTTATCGCATTCCTTATCGGCCAGTTCCACGAACTGGGGTCTGTCGATCTCTCCCCATTCACCGTAGGGAGCAAATGAGTAAAGTCCCAGTACGGTCTCCATGGCATTTTTAGTATCCACCTCCACGCCATCCCTGACCTCTTCACTGTCGAGGTTGATAACGGGGACCTTCTCGTAATAGTCCACCTCAGGGATCTTGGAGATATAATCCATGATCTCGGCTTCCTGCTCCGGGTCGTCCACCTCTGTCATTACCATCAGGTCAGGGGAATTAAGTTCCCTCACCTTTTCCTCGAACTGGGCATTATAGCCCCTTACCAGCATAAGGCCCAGCTGCAGGAGTGATGACGACAATATGACGATGAGCATGAAGCTTATCATATGTGACATATCCTTGCGGAAATTGGATTTTATCAGTTTACCTAACATCTTTTACCATCC
>CACXGG010000106.1 GCA_902767145.1 Oscillospiraceae bacterium
CGGTGCTGCTGCTTTGTATCCTTGCGCTGATATACGGCATAAGGCTGGGAGGCTTCCTCTTTATCAGAGAGCTCAAGAGCGCAGCATACAGGAAGACACTAAATGCCCAGATATCCAAGAATCCTCCGGTCTTCGTAATGGCTATCATGTGGATCTTCTCAGCTGTACTTTATATCGTTCAGGTATCTCCCATCTGGTACCGCGTCGCCAACTTCCATGCCGGTGCTACGGACAAGTCGGTGATCCCCGCATATATCGGAGCTGTCATCATGCTCCTGGGTATCATCATCGAGAGTGTTGCCGACCAGCAGAAGAGCGCATCCAAGAAAGCACGTCCCGACATGCCTGCTATGACAGGACTTTATAAGTTCTCCAGATGTCCCAACTACTTCGGTGAGATCGTCTTCTGGACAGGTCTTCTTGTAAGCGGCATCAATATCCTTCAGGGATGGCAGTGGCTCATCTCCCTTATCGGATATGTGACCATCTTCGGCATCATGGTAAGCGGAGCAAAGCGCCTCGAAAAGAGACATATCAATAACTACGGTGACAAGGAGGAGTACAGGAAGTATGCAGATACGACCCCCATCCTTTTCCCCTTTATCCCATTCTACCATATCGTTAAAGAGGACAAGAAATGATAAGCGTACCTATGGCATTAACGGACTATGTTCCGGTAATACTCTATATCGTTTCTGCGGTCATACTTCAGCGTGGTCTTTATGACAGGATGAGCAAGGGTGCTTTTGCCCTTTTCTCCGCCGGTACCATAATGAGTATCACCGCGGGTCTTTTCAAGGCTACATGGAAGCTGCTGATGGCGCTTGAGATATGTGATTTCGAGCGCCTCAGCCAGTGCTTCTTCCCCATGCAGTCAGTGGGCTTCCTCCTGGCTGGAATCGCCGTCATCGGTATGGTCTTTGTTGACCAGAAACTGGAGGAGAAGGCGGTGGCTGTCTACAGCGGCACCATGATCTTTGTATCACTTATGATCCTTGGGATGCTCGGCCTTTGCGTGGGCCTTTCCGTTGAAGCCAAAAGACGGAAGAAGACATCTGCCATGGTAATGTTCATCATTGCTTTTGTCTTTATGCTCACCATGGGATATCTGTCCACCAGGGACTTTGAGCAGGCATCCATGAACTGGATCGCTCAGGGAGTCAATACAGTGGGATGGCTCGTCTTCCTCTGCGGATCAAGGATACTTACAAAGAAAGAAGCATAGCTTATCTGAGCTTTCTGTATTCCCTGGGAGAGAAGCCGGTAACTTCCTTGAAGACCCGGTTAAATGTCGTGGTGGACTGAAAGCCTGATCTGAAGGCGCATTCTGTTATGGACAGATCCTCATCTGCCAGGAGCCTTATGGCTGTCCTGATCCTTACCGTGGAAAGATAACTCGGGAATGAGATCTGCATATATCTCTTAAAGAGCCTGGAAAAATAGTGGCGGCTCAGCCCTGAGGCGGCTGCCACATCAGTCTCGCTGATGTCCTCGGAGGAATGTTCTGCTATATAGGCGCAGATGGTGCGGACATAGGACCAGGCCTGATCTGCAGTCTCGTCGGTGCCCCAAAGCTCACGTCTCTGTCTGATGACATGCTCCCCGATCATGAGGATGATCTCATATAGGAGGAGCTTGCACTTTGTCTCCCTCAAGGTTTCGGTGCCGCTGAAGATATCCTTTATCTTCGTTATCTTTTCAAAAATTGCCTTCGCCAGGGCGGGTTCTTCCTTTGCACTTATATGATGACACCCGGTCATGATCCTGGTGATGGATACAAGATCCAGGTTATTTTCCAGAAGATCAGGGGAGAACTGGATGAAGAGGGTGCCGTTCTTAGGGACTGATACCACCTCGTGGATCTCCCTCGGCCAGCAAAGGATGATATCCCCCTTCATGGCCTTGATCCCGGTATCTCCGATAGTATATCTGCAGTTGTCTTTCAGGACGGCAGTGAACTCGGCCGCACTGTGCCAGTGGGCCGGAAAACTTCCGGGGGCATTCCTGTAGGTGACGGAGATGCCTGAAAGAGTGTTGTATCTGATGATCTCTCTGACTTCGTTCTTCATGATCTAAATATAGCAAAAAATGGGCAAAACACAACAAAAAAACGCTGTATTTAAATTAACATAGATTTAAAATAGCATCATGATAAATAAAGGTGTAAGTGACCTTACGGTCGGTAATACAAGAAAGCTCATAGTTGCTTTTTATGTCCCGATGCTGATGACCAATATGCTTCAGCAGCTCTATAATTTTGTGGACACTATCATAGTCGGTAAGGGACTGGGTGACCAGGCCCTCGGAGCGGTCGGCAATATGGGATCCCTCTTCTTCCTGATAATCGGGTTTTCCATGGGTCTTTCCAACGGCTTCGGAATAATGATCGCCCAGAGTTTCGGAGCAAAGGATAAGGAACTTCTGAAGAGAAATCTTGCTGCGACGATCCATCTGTCAGTCCTTATCACAGTGGTGCTTACCACCCTGAGCCTGATCTTCCTTCCCAATGCCCTCGTCATCCTCAATACTGACTCTGTCATCATGGGTGAATCATTGAGGTATGGATATATCATCTTCGGAGGACTGTTCTCTTCGATAATGTATAATGTGAGCTCCTGTGTCCTCAGGTCCCTGGGTGACAGCAGGACTCCCTTCCTTGCCATAATCGCATCATCTGTCATCAATATCATCCTCGACAGCTTCTTTATCTTCAAGCTTCACACAGGAGTCGAGGGAGCGGCCATTGCCACCATAATCGCACAGCTCATCTCAGCTTCGGTATGTATCCGCAAGCTCTCCACCATAGAGATGATCCATCTAACAAGGAAGGATCTTAAGCTGGATCTTTCCAGATGGTCGGCACTTCTTAAGAACGGCCTCCCCATGGCCTTCATGAATTCCATTACGGCTATAGGATGTATGGTCATCCAGTCATTTGTAAACGACCTGGGCGTCGACTATACGAGCGCCTATTCCGTATGCAGCAAGTATGTAAACCTCTTTATGACTCCTTCGAGCACTGCGGGCCATGTTATGAGTGCCTTTTCGGGACAGAACTACGGTGCCGGAAAGTTCAGGAGGATCAGAGAGGGCCTCAGGGTCTGCCTCGGGATATCCCTCGTCTCATATCTTATCTTCGGGTCTTCCATGGTATTCGGAAGTTACTATCTGGCTTCCTTTATCCTTAAGGGGAGCGGCCCCATCGCCCTTGCCACATCCTATCTTCCCATAACGGGTGCCTGCATCATATTCGTGGATTTTCTCTTTGTATACAGAAGCTGTGTCCAGGGGATGGGATATCCCTTCGTGCCCATGCTCTCCGGTGTGGCTGAGATGGCCCTGAGGATAGGAACTGTCGTGTTCCTTATAGGACGGATCGGTTTTATCGCAGTCGCCTTTGCGGAGGTCAGTGCATGGACCGGAGCACTTATCATAAATATGATCGCCTTTTACAGGATACTTCCCCTGGAAAAAAAGACAGAAACAGAACATGTTATAAAAATGAAGAAAAAATATTCGTAGGAGGTCTTTATGGAAAATTTCTCATTCTATTCACCCACATTCTTTCAGTTCGGTAAGAATGCAGAGGCAAAGACGGGAGAGCTGGTAAAGAGGTTTGGCGGAAGCAAGGTCCTTATCCACTATGGCGGAGGATCAGCAGTCCGTTCAGGTCTTCTTGACAGGGTAAAGACCTCGCTTGAGAGTGAGGGGATCCCCTATGTGGAGCTTGGCGGCGTTAAGCCTAATCCCAGGAGCGGACTTGTCTATGAGGGCATCAGTCTCGGAAAGAAAGAGGGAGTTGACTTTGTCCTGGCTGTAGGCGGAGGATCTGTCATCGACTCCTCCAAGGCC
>CACXGG010000107.1 GCA_902767145.1 Oscillospiraceae bacterium
TGACAGGATCATCAAGCTTCTTGATGATATGGCAGATACCATGTATTACGAGAACCGCGGTATCGGCATCGCAGCTCCCCAGGTGGGGGTTCTCCGCAGGATATTTGTTATAGATGTCGGAGATGAGCACGGCAAGCTGGAGTTTATCAATCCGGAGATCACTTACCGCGAGGGATCCCAGGTGTTTAGTGAGGGCTGCCTTTCCGTTCCCGGCAAGTGCGCTGATGTGGAAAGACCTGCAAAGATCCGGGTAAAGGCACTTAACAGGAACGGTGAGGAGTTCGAGCTGGAAGCTGAGGAACTCCTGGCTGTATGCATTTGCCATGAGTATGATCATCTTGACGGTATCCTCTATATCGACAAGGCGATAGATGGTGTAATAAAAGAGGTCGAGTCCTGATAATGGAAAGATCTGATCTGAAGATAGTATTTATGGGAACTCCTGAGTTCTCTGCCACCTGTCTCGATTCTCTTATCGCGGGCGGATATGATGTTGTGCTGGCTGTATCCCAGCCTGATAAGCCTGTGGGAAGAAAGCATATAATCACTGCGCCCCCTGTAAAGGAACTGGCCCTTTCCCACGGTATCGAGGTATTCCAGCCCGACTCCATGAAGTCGGATGAGGCTTTTGAGAAGATATCCGCAGTTGCTCCGGACCTTGTTGTTACGGCCGCATATGGAAAGATCCTCCCCAAGAGAGTGCTGGATATCCCTAAGTACGGCTGCATAAATGTCCATGCATCCCTTCTGCCGAAGTACAGGGGTGCTTCGCCTGTTCAGAATGCCATCCTTAACGGCGATGAGGTGACGGGCGTTACAATAATGAATATGGATGTGGGGATGGATACCGGAGATATACTTACTACTGTCGAAGTCCCCATCGATATAAACATCCACACTGATGAACTTATGAACGAACTTGCCGTGGCAGGTTCGAAGCTCCTTGTCCCGACCATAGACGATCTTGTGGAGGGGAAGATCACTCCTGTTCCGCAGGATGAGGCCCTTTCAAGTTCCTGCCCCATGATAAAGCCCGAGCAGGGTGAGTTCTCCTGGGACATGAAGGCCATCGATATACATAACAGGGTCAGGGCTCTTTCCACCTGGCCCGGCGCTTTTACCTTTGTGGGCGGAAAGAAGTTCAAGGTATATGATTCGGCACTTTCGGATATAAGCTCGGATGCTGAGCCGGGAACTGTAGTCGTTGCCCATAAGAAGGATCTGATAATAAAGACAGGGGAAGGGTGCATCGCTCTTCTCGAAGTCCAGTCCGAGGGAGGCAAGAGGCTTACGGCCGACTGCTGTGCCCATAACTACAAGGTGGGGTCAGTCCTTAGATGAATTATTCAGGTCTGGATGACAGGGAACTGTGCTTTCTCATCTTAAGGGATGCATATAAAGATGACCTGTTTACCCTGGATCCCGGAAGATACGGCGGACATCTGAGCGATTTTGTCACAGCCTGTGTCTACGGCACCATTACGTATACTTATTCCATCGACTTTCTTGTGAAGAGCGCCTCCGGGAAGGAGGTGTCCTCCATGGATGAGATCACATCTGTCCTGGTGCGTCTTGGAGCATGGCAGATCCTTTTCTCCGATAAGGTTCCTGACTATGCTGCGGTAAGTACCTCTGTGGATCTTGCCCGCAAGTACAGAAAGTCTTCTGCCGGCTTTGTAAATGCAGTACTCCGTAAAGTGGCGGATCTTCCTCCTGAAAAGAGGGATCTTTCCTCCTATAAGCCCGAGACCCGGGTATCGCTTTCCCCGGAGCTTTTCGGGATACTTAAGAAGTCTTATGGGAAGGAGCGTGCCATATCCATAGGAGAGGCGTTTCTCAAGCCTTCGCCCCTTACCATCAGGTTCGATAAGAACAGGATATCCTCCGACAGCCTCAGAAATAAGCTGGAAAGGGACGGATTTACTGTGTCGGAGGGGCATCTTACGGATGAGAGCCTGATAATAGTGCCTTCCGATGTTCCCATAAATAAATGCCAGGCATATCTGGACGGAGATTTCATAGTGCAGGGTGAATCGGCCATCCTGGCATCTCTGGTGGCAGCTCCCAAACGCGGGGATCTGGTACTGGACTGCTGCAGTGCCCCGGGAGGCAAGGCCACCCATATGGCACAGATCGCCTTTGATGACCTGCGTCTGATCGCTCTGGATAAAAGTCCCGACAGGGCAGAGAAGATAAGGGAGAATGCCGAAAGACTGGGCCTTCATTCAATAGAGACAGGCTGCGCCGACAGTACCACCTACGATACGGACCTCCGGTTTGATGTGGTGCTGGCTGACGTTCCATGCAGCGGCCTGGGACTTCTGGGAAGAAAGCCCGACCTTCGTATAAAGCTGGATTACGAGAGGATACAGAGCCTTATCCCCATACAGAAGGCGATCCTGGACAATATCTCAAGGCTCGTTAAGCCCGGAGGGACCCTGGTATACAGTACATGTTCCGTAAATAAGGCGGAAAATGAGGACAGGGTAGACGAATTCCTGGCAGAACACCAAGATTTTTATGCAGATGACCTAACGCCATATCTGCCTTCTAAGCTTATAATGGATGAGAAGAGAGAAGAGACTGCAAAGGGCGGGATGATAACACTCCTTCCCGATACGGACCTTTGTGACGGATTCTTTATCGCAAGGCTGAAAAGGAGATAGATATGGAAAACAGGAGGTTTTGCCTCGATCTTAACGAAGAAGACCTGAAGACCTGGTGCAAGGATCAGGGCTTTCCGGCTTTCCGCGCCGGACAGATCAGGAAATGGCTGGCCTCAGGTGTTATAGATACAGCTTCCATGACTAATCTCCCCAAGGATATAAAGGCACGTCTGGAGGAGGACTTTATCATGGGCGGCATGACCATCGCCCATGACTTTGTCTCACAGATAGACGGTACAGTAAAGCTGGTCTTTGCACTCCACGACGGAAATATCATCGAGACGGTAATAATGAGATACAGCACGGGACTTTCCGTGTGTATCTCCTCCCAGGCGGGATGCAAGATGGGATGCACCTTCTGTGCCTCTGCCAAGGCGGGATTCGGAAGATCCCTGTCCGCCGGAGAGATGCTGGGACAGGTGCTCCTGGCAGGAA
>CACXGG010000108.1 GCA_902767145.1 Oscillospiraceae bacterium
CGAAACGGAATTCTATTAAAAGTCCACCAGGAAGATACTGATGGCGATCTTTGAGAAGGTTCCCACCAGCTCTATCTTCTCCACCTTAGCAGAAAGAAGCTTTCCCGCATCCATAAGTCTGGCGAAGACTATGTTGTCCTTTTCAGGCACATAACCCAGTTTCCTTTTATCTTCAGTAAGGATCATTACAGCATTCGTATCAAACTTATTATCCTCTCTTATGAGAAGGAGACGGTCCCCAACCTTCAGTTCCTTAAGAACCGTCTGATCCTTAAGATGTGTAGTTCCCGCGATAAACGAATCGAAGAGATGGATCTCTTTAGACAGGGGCTTTAAAACATCCCCCAGTCCCTTCTCTTCAACGACACCAACAAGCCCGGTCTCTGCTATAGTCAGTTCATCTGCCATATTATCCTCCCATAAGCTTATCGAACTCATCTATAAGCTTAACTCTGTAGTCCTTATATTCGTTTATCTCATTTTCCAGCTCTGCTTCCTTTTCCTCACAGAGTTTCTCATCCTCCAGAAGATACTTATATCTGTAAGGATCACTGTTTTTGATAGCCTCTATCTCTTCCTCCAGGGCGGCGATCTTCTCACCGATATTTTCGATATAGACCTCTCCGAGATCCTCCCCGTTGTCGGTAAGAAACCTGATCACGAGGACCTTGAGCTCTTCTATCTCCTTAAGATGGTTACACCGGTAGGCTACACATACCCTGTTCCACAGATCCAGAAGTTCCTCTGACTCCCCTGTCCTCGGGTTGATATCGGGATGTATGAGCTTTGCTATCTCATGATAGATCTGCTTTACCCTCAATACCTCCTCTTCGCTCATTCCTACCGACTTAAGGGATGCCAGGTGCTCTTCTGTAAGATCCCTGAGCCTTTCATAATAATCTTTCATATCCCCCTGGACTGTCTCTTCGATAACGGATATATCCGGTTTTTCACCCCGGTTCAGATACCTGAGACAGGCGGCCATCTTTTTCTTGTATTCGATACACTCGATCTTAAGCCTGAAAAGTTCGATGATCATCTTACCGAAACGGTTCATGTAATGGGACCTGTAGATACCGCCCTCCTTAATACACCTGTCCCTTTCAAGGAGCAGTTCTTCGTATCTCGGATAATCTCCCAGCGATATCTTTATCAGTTCCATATTATCTGACGATCCTCATATCCGTTATCTGGAAATACTTCTCTGTAAGAAGCTTATCCCCTATCTTTGCCCTGGCAAAGAAATCATCCGTATTTCTGAACCACTGCCCGTTAAACTCGATGACCACCTCTTCATCCTGCTCTTCAGACCTGACTGTATACTTCTTTCCGAAACAGTAAAAAGATATCTCCACCGGCTCAAGAAGATAGTAATAAAGATCAAAAAGATCCACATGCTTCTCGTCCGGTTCAGACAGTCTGTAAAGATCTTCGATCAACCATTTCATTATATTGAGATCACCGAAGAAGGAGTTGTACATTATCCTCTGGGCCAGGAAATCCTTAGCCTTAAGATAGAGCTTTACCGCCTCATCTATATTGCCCTCTTCAGATCTGATACGTGCCAGTCTCGTGAAGATCTCAGGAAGAGGCTCAAATACATTTCTGGCCCTTTTAACAAGAGGATAGAGTTCCTCAACTATGGCCTTGTATTTCTCCTTGTCCTTCTCCACATAGTAGCCGTTCTTGTACATATCGGCTATCTTATATCTGGCTACGATATTTCCTCTTTTTGCGGCTGCGGAAAAGTACTTGTAGGCCTTCTCATAATCCTTCTCGCCCGTCCTTCCGTAATACCATATATACCCGAGACATTCATTGGCTGATTCATAGTCAAAGGCGGCAGCCATCTCATAATACTTAAGGGCCAGATCAAACTTACGAAGGCCATAATAGTACCCTCCCAGATGCATCATCATCCTGGGATCATTAGTGGTAGTAATAAGATGATCCATGGCTTCCGTATACATGAATATCTCATCTTCTGTATGGACATTTTTAGTCTCAAAAGCGGCTACTATCTTCTTAGCCTCAAGATCTGTCATGATAGGATCCCCCTCTCGTATCATTACACCCTAATGATACACTGAAAACTATCCTATTAACAGGACAAGAATCAGCCCAGGGCAACGTCCAGAGCCATCATCAAAGTAAAGCCAAGAGCGAACATGACGACACCTATATTTGAATGCTCATCTGCACTCATCTCGGGGATAAGCTCCTCCACCACCACATAGAGCATGGCACCGGCAGCAAAGCTCAGAAAATAAGGCATCAGGGGGATACAAAGGCCTGCAGCGAAAATGGTGATCAGGGCACCTATGGGCTCCACTGCACCCGAGAGGGCTCCGCTCAAGAACGCTTTTCCCGTATTCTTTCCCTCAGCCTTAAGGGGCATGGATATAATGGCACCTTCAGGAAAATTCTGTATAGCGATACCCAGGGAAAGAGCCAGGACTCCGCCTGAAGTGATAAGACCGTTTCCGGAGATAAGACCTGCCAGCACGACACCAACTGCCATACCTTCAGGTATGTTATGGAGGGTAACTGCCAGGACCATCATGGTGGTCTTCTTGAGCTTGCTCCTGGGACCTTCAGCCTTATCGGTATTCAGGTGAAGATGGGGGATAACGCTGTCCAGAAGGAGAAGGAAAAGGATACCTGCCCAGAAACCTATGACAGCAGGAAGAAAAGAGAGCTTTCCCATACCTTCAGACTGGTCCATGGCGGGGATGATAAGGCTCCAGATGGAAGCCGCGGTCATAACGCCGCTGGCAAACCCCATAAGGGCTTTCTGCACTTTTGAGGACAACTCCTTCTTCATGAAGAAGACGCAGGCTGAACCTGCCGCTGTTCCCACAAAAGGTATTACAAGACCATATACAACTGTTGCATCCATAACTAAATTTCCTCCACGGGAGATTATAGTTAGCTGTAGCTAATTGGTCAATGGTTTTATCTTACGATCTTCTCAAAATCGGACTTGGGATGCTTACAGATAGGACAGATAAAATCGTCCGGCATCTCCTCGCCCACATATTCATAACCGCAGATGGTGCAGCGCCAGATAGTCTCACCAGTCTTGGTGGTGCCTACAGCCTCAGGCTTGGGCTTGATGTCTGACTGATAGTAGGCATATGTGGCAGAGGGAGCCTTTGAAAGGACTTCCATATCTGTTACCTTTGCAACGAATAAAGTGTGGGTTCCAAGTTCAAGCTGGCATTCGGTCTCACAGGAAATAAAGGCATTGGTACCCTTCTTGATATACAGCACTCCGTTTTCTGAACGCTCGTATTCACTGAAACCGTCGAACTTATCCACATCTCTTCCGGACTGGAATCCGAACCTCTTAAAGAGTTCAAAATCAGCCTCCTGGGATATAACGGAGATGTTGAACTTCTTGGACTGTTTCATCATCTCATTGGTGTAGTTATCCCTGTTAACAGCCAGTGCGATCCTGTTAGGATCAGAGGTCACCTGGATAGCGGTATTGGTGATGCATCCGTTATCCTTTCCGTTTACATTTGCCGTTACGACAAAGAGTCCGTAAGAAAGTGAGTACATTGCTTTTTTATCCATAGATAAGACCTCCAATGTTTTTCTTTGATTTTAACACAATCAGATAAGATCGTTCTGGAATCTGGAAAGATGCTCATAGGGAAGGATGAGACGTCCCCTGAACAGGCCGCATCCGTCGTTTATAAGGCTGTTGTCCACGGCTCCGAACATGTTGACGTTCACCTTGCTGAGATCCAGCTGCTGCAGAAGGATGCACCTTTCGTAGGCATCGTCGAAGAACCTGTTCTCGCCCTTCGGGATGGCTTCCCTTCTTGCTCTCTCCTTCTGCTGGCGCTTTTCGTATCCGAAGTGGTTGGCATCGCCGATCTCCGCATTGTCGTCCATCTCCTTTGTACGGAGCTGGACCTCGATATCGCTCCTGGATGTTATATCGAAGAAAGCGATATGAAGTGACTGGTAACCCACGATGTTAGGCTTTTCGACATAGTCCCTGTAGTACTGGCTTACCTTTTCGTCGATGGTAAGTGAATGGAAATCAACTCCCGACAGTTCAGGATTGAATCCCCTCTTTTCCAGAAATCCCGGAAGTGCATCTGCTATCTCATAAAGGTACTTGAGTTCCCTCTCCCTTCTGTCTTCCCCGGGCTTTAAGTGGCACGCGGGAAGTGATATGACGATCCTGTAGGCGATAAGGTCCTTGATCCTGGCGATCTGTTCCTTTATCTGCGCCTCCGTGGGAAATGTCCCGGTCTCCATATAGTAGTCGTAGATATACTCGACAATATTTCCGTTGATCTTGCCCTCCAGCCTTATAAGGGACTTTATCCTTCCTTTGAAGGTGAAGGCCAGGAATGGATATCTGTCAGCCATATACTTATAGAATTCCCTGATCTGCTGGGCCTGTGCCGTAAGGAAGTCATTGTGTTCCAGAAGCTCGATCATCTGAAGAAGACAGTTGCTGTGGGCAAGGTCCACTCCGTTGTCGTTCTTTATGGCATCGTCCCGGAGATCCCTGGAATATGTATGAAGGATCTTGACCACGGTATTTCCGTCATAGAGATAGTCGTTAAGTGATATCATTATATGCACCTCTGAAGTTTATTCTTTGTTGTCACGCCAGACATAACCCGACTTGATCACTGTCTGGACATGGTAGCTTGCATCGCCTAAAGCAGCACGGAGCTTTTTGATGTGGGTATCGACTGCCCTGTCGTACCCCTCATATTCCATTCCCCAGACCTTGTCCAGGATCTGGTCACGGGTCAGGATGATCCCCCTGTTGTCCATGAGATACATCATAAGATCATATTCCTTGGGAGCCAGGGTCACGTCCTTTCCGTTTACTGTAACATATCTTCTGGCGGGCTCGATAACGATCTCTCCCACCACCATCTTTCCGCCCTCCACCAGAATGCCGTGATATCTCTTTATCAGGGCATTTATCTTTGCCAGGAGGAGCTTCGTTGAAAAGGGTTTCGTGATATATTCATCGGCGCCGATCTCGTATCCTGTCAGGATATCTGATTCCTGCCCCAGGGCCGTCAGGAAGATGACCGGAACATCATACATGGACCTTATGAACCTGCATACTTCCCTGCCGTCTTTTCCGGGCATCATGATATCCAGGACGATGGCATCATATCTGTTCTTCTGCACCAGGGAACATGCCTCGTTTCCGTCCGATGCAGTATCCACTTCAAGACCGTTTCCGCGCAGGAAGAGAGTGACTATATCCCTTAGTCCCTTCTCATCCTCTGCAAAGAGTATCCTGTACTTTTCGCCCATCATCCCATCCTTTTCATGCGGAACCAGAAGGAGGTCATGGAACCGTCACCTACTGCTCCGAACTTAGCCTTGTGGAGCTTAAGGATGCTCCTTGAAATGGCAAGTCCCATTCCGCTGCTGCCTATCCTGTCCGTCCTGGAATTATCCTTCTTGTAGAAGGCATCCCAGACCTTTTTAAGTTCACTGTTGCTCATGGGTTCACCGTCGTTGGAGACCATGAAAGTGACATTCTTATCGTTGCCCATGAGCTTTATCTTGACCTTGCTGTCCGCATACTTCACTGCATTGGATATGAAGTTGCTCATAACGATCCTGATCATCTCAAGATCGGCATTTACCAGATAGGATGCATTCCTGTCATCCTTGACTATTGTCACGTCAAGACCGCGCTCTTCGGCTACTGTCCTGATCTGATTATATACGGACTCTGCCAGGGAGGCTAATTCCACCTCCTCCAGATGGAGCTGCTGCTCACCGGAATCCATCTTCTGCATCTTGAGAAGCTCAGTGACCATCTTGTTCATATTATCCACTTCCTGACCCAGCTTCTCGGAATACTCATGACGGTCCTTCTCATCGATATATTCCCAGTTTTCAACATAAGCCTGGGTAACAGCCAGAGGTGTCTTAAGATCATGGGCTATGCTCCTGGTGAGGTCGCGGCTCCTAAGCTCAAAATCCATGCGGTCCCTGTAGAGCCTTCTCATGAAGAATATAACAAGTCCTTCGATGACGATAAGGGCCAGAAGTCCCAGAACAAATACGGGGATATGCTCCTGAACAGCGATCTTAAGAGGATGGAAGACATAGATGGAATAGCATTCCGCCTTATTCTCATAATCGTATACAGTGATGCTCCTGATTATGTGATAGCTGGTGGTAAGGCTCTTATGTGTCTCACCAAGTGAGAATTCCCCCTGGTGTCCGTCGATATAGTCATCAAGGATCTCTGCTGCTTCGGCATTGAGCTTCTCTGTCTCCTTTGAATGAGCCATGGAGATATACCTCGCCTCGAGGCCGACATCTCCGATCCAGTCTGAAAAAGCCATCTCACCCTCACGCGAAGCATATTCATTAGTGGGTATGGAAACATCATAGCTATCGTCTAAGGAATCCAGGCAGTAATGCATATTTCCGTCATAGATAAAGGCATCATCACACATTGCATCTATGGAAACTCCCCAGAGCAAACAGTTTTCGTAATCAAGAGAAGGCGTCTCGTCAGGGAAGATGATCCTTGTGTTGTCCAGCAGATAATCCGTTTCCGCATCACATCTGAATACGTAGATGAAATCCCTGGGTTCGAATACACGTCCGTCTCCCAGGATCAGCCTGCCGTAATATCCCAGATGGTCGCTCACCGGGAGACTGTCGTTATAACGCCAGTGCTCGCTGTATACATATTTCACCATTTCGTCACAGGGCATATCCGTATAACCGATCTCAGGGTGGTTTATCCAGCTGTTTTCGGTAAGATCTTCCATCCTTTCGTTCATGATCTTAACTGCGCAGGCATACCAGTAGAAGCCTCCTGCCACCAGAAATGTTGCCAGGATAAGCGATGTGATGACTGTAGTGATCCTAATGTAGTGCTTTTTCATTTTCTCTCTCCTCAAGTATTTTATCGTTTTATGAGGCGAGTTTAAATGACCAATGTGTACTCTTTATGTACTTTCACAAAAAACGAACAGATTTACGGATGACATACCCTGAGATATTCCTAAAGTCTCTTTCATCCGCAGAATTCCCCTCACCATTCCCCTTTTTTGCAGATTCAAGGCTTTTCGAGGGGAATAAACAAAAGGATAAGCAAAATTATTCCCCTGTTTTTCCTAAATTCGGCCAAAACAGGGGAATTCTTTTTTCGCAAGTTCCAAAAAGGACTGTAGATCTCGAAAAACGGTTACTGTGATAATATATCGATCCTCTCAAGTTCATCGTGACTGAAGGTTATATTCCTTATTGCCTTGAGATTCGTTTCTATCTGCTCAGGTCTTGATGCACCAACGATGACGGATGTTACCGCATCGTCTGAAAGGAGCCATGCCAGGGCCATCTCAGCCAGGGTCTGTCCTCTCTGCTGAGCGATACTGTTAAGCTCCCTGATCCTCTCGAGATTCTCTCCTGATACCTGCTCTTCCTTGAGGAACCTTCCGTCTGTCCTGACCCTGCTGTCTGAGGGGATGCCGTTGAGATAACGGTCGGTGAGCATACCCTGGGCAAGGGGCGAATAACAGATAAGACCTTTTCCGTTCTTCTTCACTGCATCCTTAAGGCCGTTTTCCTCAACTGTCCTGTTAAGGATGTTATAGCAGTTCTGGGCGATGACAAAGGGAACATTCCTGTCCTCCAGGATCTTCACTGCTCTTTCAAGGGTGGGGCCGTCGTAGTTTGAAAGACCGGCATAAAGAGCCTTGCCGCTCCTTACTATCTGCTCAAGGGCTCCCATGGTCTCCTCAAGGGGAGTATCAGGATCCATCCTGTGATGGTAGAAGATATCCACATATTCAAGGTCAAGTCTCTTCAGGGACTGGTCGATGCTTGCGATGAGGTATTTTCTGCTCCCCATATCGCCATAAGGTCCCGGCCACATCAGATATCCCGCCTTTGTGGAGATGATCATCTCATCCCTGTAGGAACTCATCTCCTCCTTCAGGATCTTCCCGAAATTGATCTCGGCACTTCCGGGACCGGGACCGTAGTTATTGGCCAAGTCAAAATGGGTAATGCCGTTATCAAAAGCAGTGAAGATCATCTTCTTCATAGTGGAAAGATCAGCTTTTTCCCCGAAGTTATGCCACAGTCCCAGGGATATCAGGGGCAGCAGGAGGCCGCTTCTTCCGCACCTTCTGTATTCCATCAGTTCATATCTTTTTTCATCAGCTCTATACATCAGACTTCCTCCTTTGCTTTTTCCACTGCCGCGATCACACGGTCGCACCAGCTGTCGAATTCAGGATCTTCGATCTGGCATTCCTCAGGATGGGAAAGGACATAGTCCAGGGCATATCTTACGCCCATATCGAACCTGACCTCGGTCCTCATATCAGGGACCGCCCTCTTGAGCTTTGTGTTGTCAAAGACTACACAGACAGACTTGTCACCGAGAAGAGATCCCGTGTAATCATAACCGTACTTATCTCCCACAGCTCTCAAAAAGTCAGTCGATACATGGTAAGCATTTAGTTCAACCCCCAGTGCATCGGCTATCGTCTTATAGATCTGATCCCATGTCAGGGTCTCGTCTGACGTGATCTGGAAAGCTTCCCCGATGGCATGTCTGTTGCCCATAAGCCCTGTGTAGCCTATGGCAAAATCGCTGTTCCATGTGAGAGTCCAGAGGCTGGATCCGTCCCCCTGTATTATGACGGGCTTTCCCTCCATCATCCTCTTTACCACCTGCCATGAGCCGTTCCTGCCATGGACTCCCAACGGAATGCTTCTTTCATCATATGTGTGACTGGGACGGATGATGGTCACGGGGAATCCTTCCTCCCTGTAAACCTTCATCAGATATTCCTCACACTCGATCTTATCCCTGGAATACTGCCAGTACGGATTACTGAGCGTAGTTCCTTCGGTGATGATATAGCTTGCCGCCGGCTTATGGTAAGCC
>CACXGG010000109.1 GCA_902767145.1 Oscillospiraceae bacterium
CAAAGCCGGGTTTCATGAACTGTATCACCGACAGGTTTATGCTTATTACCCCCACCTGATGCTCGAAGATCTTCTCCTCCTTGATGGTCTTACATACATCCAGGAGAACGTGGTCATCTATAGCATCTATAAGACCGATATTCTCAGCCACGGGGATGAACTCATCGGGGAAGAGCATACCCATCTTCTCGTCCTTCAGCCTTACGAGAGCCTCTGCTCCGTGGATGGTCTTTCCGTCGTTCATATAGATGGGCTGGTAGTATACTTCGAAATGTCCCTCCGCAAGTCCGTGGGATATGGCCTTCTCCACAGCGGAACCCCTGAGGACCTGATCCAGGTCATCCCCAGCCATTATCTCCTTATTGCCCTTGGAAGGGCTGGCGTAGTCGAACATGTAGAGTGCGTCATTAAGATTATCCACCTGCTCAGGCATCTCAGCGACTATCACCGAGGCGGAAAGGAGTACGAAACTGTCCACCAGCTGCCAGGGTTTCTGGAAGCGCTCCTTTACTTTCTTAGCCATCCTGTAGACTTCCTTATCACTCTTTCCGAAAACGGTCAGGACGAAGGTCCTTCTTCCTATCCTGTAGATGTTATATCTCTTGTGAACGCCCTCCAGGAACTCCGCTACCTTCTTCTCCACCAGTTCCCTGTTATCGCTGTTTCTCTTTCGGGTGATAAGCTCGGGAGAATCTATCCTTATGCATATGGCATGGAGCCTTACCTTGTTGATGAGATAGCTTCCCAGATCGATGATAAATGCCTGACGGTTATAAAGTCCCGTCTCGTTATCGATCCTGTCATCTTCATTTTCCACGATCATCATCACACCCGTAAGACCTATGGCCTCGGCGAAAAGCTCGATCTGTATCTTGGAGAAGAAAAGCTGGATCAGGATACCTGAGATAGTGAAGGAAGCGAAAAGAAGGATACCTGTCCTTCTTCTGGTGGTAAGGGCGCTCCAGGTGGAAGTCAGGTACTTTATGGACATTGCAAGATATAATGCGGCCGCCAGGTAGATTATTATCTCTCCCCAGTTACGGTGGAACTGAAGTTCCTCATCGACATAGTAGACCCACTTCGTCAAAGGATTTGTAAGGGCTAAAACCTCAGTTATGGCAAAGATGGTAAAGGAGAGTAAAAATCTCTTTTTCGGCAGGGCCCTGAAGACTGCTCCGCACACGAGGGACACGTAGAAGAAAAACAGTGGGGCCAGGGCAGTATGGAAAACAAAATAGAAATATCTGGCGATCTCGCTATAAAGATATGCCTTATCCGAAGTATCCCTGTAAGGAGTCAGTACGGCCAGCACCGTATCGGATGCGCCATTTATAGCAACGGTGAGAAGAAGCAGAACAAAGAGCTTGTTCTGGGTCTTTCCCATCCTGTCCTGAACACCTGTGAAACAGATATTCGAAAGACAGACGATCATTGCTGCGGCAGCCAGCGCGAATGTAAGATTAAAAAAGTCCGTCATCTTTTCTTTGTATCAGTTGGAAAGCATTTCATATGCAGCGTCAAAGAAGAGGATCTCTCCCGGCATGGAATTGATCATATCCAGCCAGTCGCTGTTATAATCATATATCCAGTCATAGTAGTAAACAGGATCGATCATGAGAACATCCTGAAGGGAATTTACATATTCCTCCCGGGCGGTATTATATGCATCTTCTGTTATCTCGGAATCATTAAGATAATACGTATCAACATAGTAATAGTCAGTTCCTGAATCATCTAGACGGCCTTCGTCATGATATGAATTCATCAGAGTCAGTTCAAAGGCACTGACTGCATACTCGTCAACATATGTATCCCAGTCCTCGTCTCCACCATCTGAAAATACGATGAGATTTCCATTGTTGGCGATAAAGATATCTGTTCCAAATCCGCCGCCGGCATTTACAACGGCAGTTTCAAATGTCTTCATGCAGACCGCTTCATCTTCAAGAGGATCATAGGTATAGATCGCGATATTGGCATATGTGGCAAATCCGTCATACTCTTCCGGAGCATATTCAAAGATGAGCTCGGGAAGATCATCTCCCGTTATATCCCTGTAAGTGATACTGGGGACCTGCTGATCGTAAAGTATTCCATTCTCGAAGGTAAGGATCTCATCCTCATACTCATCCAGTACATCGAGATAGGCAGAAGCTGCTGCGGCTTCATCATACTGGGGTTCGGGTTCGGGTGTGGGAGTAGCTGTAGCTGCAGGGATAGTCTCCACCGGCTCTGCTACGGGCGCAACGGCCGGATCCGTCTCCAGGGGTTCCGTTACTTCTGTTTCTTCAACGTCATACTTTCCGGAACTTATATCATCCATCATATCCACGATCTTATCGTTGTCCTCCACGGACCTCTTGCCCTTCTTAAGGATCGAAAGGGCACTGGTAAGATCTCCCTGCTCTATATAGGCTTCGGCAAGTCCCAGATATGCCTCTTCCCTGTCGGGACAAAGATCTATGGCATCCTCATAGGAAGAGACAGCCTTCTTGTAGTTCTCATCTTCCAGATATTCCTCTGCCTGATCGATGAGTTCATCATATTCGGCATCGAGTTTTTTGGAAGAACAGGAACAGATCATCGTCGCAGCAAGTGCAACACCAATAGATATAACCAGGATTTTCCTGAAAACAGACATAAAAAGATCCCCCTCTTACAGATCTATATAGGGGTATTCTATCACATTACAACGAAGGTTGATATATCGCGGAAAACAGGCGGAAAGACCTTATATATCCGTCACCCGTAAGCCATCAGAACAGGAAAAAGAACGAGATGACATCACATACTGCCACTGCCACCGTCCAGATGACAAGTATCGGTCTTTTGAAGACCTTATCCCCCAGGAAATAGAAGAATCCCAAAACGGCCGAAATGAAGAATGCGGTCAGGATAAGTATCTCCTGACGCGAGGAATGGGACTTGCCGTTTTTCATGTCAGGGCTGCTCAGGACCGGGCTGTCCTCCTCCAGTCCCTCCAGGCGGGCTTCATATTCCTCCAGGGTATAGACCTTGTTTCCGTAGAAGATATCCTTCTCCTCGTCACTGTCAAACTTCAGATTGCTGACGGGATAGTCATGGATGATCTGCCCGTCGTAGTAAACGGTACAGTACCTTCCATGAAGGTCGTAAACGTATATGTTCACTCCGGTGGAATACATGAGCATATCCTTCTGGTCAGTGGGATCAAAGGGTGCGTCCAGCTGAACTTCCTCACTCCTGTTTGTCAGGGCATGTGCCCTGAAGTAATACTTGCCGGAAAGATATCCGTCATAGGATGAATTGGAATTACGGTCCAGGAACGCATAAGTAAACCCCATGTACATCATGGAGATCACGATGAAGATGATAGCAAATTCACTGACCTTGCTTTTACTCATTTATCTATTCCTTATTCCCTAAAAACTATCCCACTCCGTTCATTATA
>CACXGG010000110.1 GCA_902767145.1 Oscillospiraceae bacterium
ATATGCTCATATCCTTCAGCAAGGATAGATCTTACATGGTCATCGGAAAGGAAATAGTAGATGGTCTTTCCCTCTCTTCTGTTTCCTACGAGATTTGCATTCTTAAGTGTCTTGAGCTGATGTGAGATGGCCGACTGGTTCATCCCAAGAAGCTCTGCGATGGCACATACGCACATCTCCTCTTCAAGAAGAGCGTACATGATCTTTACTCTGGTGGTATCGCCAAAGATCTTGAACAGATCAGCAAGATCTGTGAGTGCCACATCTTCCGGAAGATCTACCATGACCTTTTCCAGAAGTTCCTTATGGTCATGTTTGCATTGTGCCATCGTTCTGCTCCTTTGAATGTATGAATGATTGTTCATATGTTTGTATGTTCATATGTTATACCTGAAGTCTCCCCTTGTCAACTGTCTTTTAAATAAAAATGGCGATCTTTCGATCACCATCCTTTATAGATCAGATACTTTTCACAAAGTTCGGAAATATATTCATATGATTCAAAGATACTCCGGAGTGAAGTATAGATATCCTTCCACTTGATGACTTCGATGGGATCCTTCTCATTGGTGAAGAGTTTCTTCATCTGGTTGTCATATACCTTGTTATTCTCTACCTTGAAGTGGTCGAGCTCGATGATCTTCTTATAAGGGGAATCCACCTTGCTGTTCTTCCTCATGGTCATGACGAGTTCGATGAGCTTATTGGCAGCTGACTCGCAGCTCTTGATGCTGGAGAAAGCATTATCCCTAATGGAAGTGATGTTATATCTGATAAGATCCCTTGCCAGTTCATCCACCAGGTCTGTGGTATCTTCGATGGCACCTGCGAGGGTCAGCAGCATCATGGCTTCCTTCTCTTCAGCCAGCTTAGTCTCAACATAGTAATAGGTGATCTCATGGTAAACGGTGTCAGCATCATCCTCGAGGGCTGATACCTTACGGACTATGACCTCGATATTATCTTCAAAATCGATGATCTCACAGAGAGTCTCGCACTCTGTACGAAGGATATCTGCCAGGCGGCTTATATTGTTAAATACAAACTCGTAGTCACTTGTCTTCATGATAATGATCCCCGCATTATTATTTCCCTCTCCATATAGGATTATATATTAAATAAGGGAATAATTAAAGGGGACCGCATTGCGGTCCCCTTAAGGGTGTATTATGTGTGTTTGATCATTAAAGAGCAGAAACCTTTGTACCGGACTCCTCAGAAGAAGCGGAATCAACAATGAGCTCAACCTGCTTAGGTGTGCAGACGAATGTTGTCTTAACAGGTGTAGGCTCGATCTTACCGTCGAGTGCGAAGACTGCACCGGAGATATAGTCAACTACACGCTGATTGTTTGCGTTAGGTGTAAGGTTGCAGATAACGATGTGTCCCTCACGGATATGATCGCAAACGATCTGGCTTGTTCTGATGTCATAAGGTGTAAGCATGATTACTGTAGCGGAAGACTTGGGAACTACAGGTGTAGCAACAGCAACGGGCTGCTGGTAAACTGCCTGGGGCTCAGCCTGATAAGGTACATCCTCATACTCTGTGTAGGAAGAAGGCTGATTAAACTCTTCAGAATAATCGTCTACGGGAGCGTATTCGTCCTCATAGTAACCATCATTCTCATCGTAAACCTCTTCTACGTCGTAAAGCTTCTTAACGAAGTCAGAAAACTTTCCCATACTTTTGTATCCTCCTGATATTTTTTTAGATCTAGTCCACGACCCACGTGGCTCAAAAAGTATGGTTAGAATATACATATAACCCTGAGACTAATCAATAAAATTTGGGCAGTTGTAACTATACGGAAAACAGAAGAAACTTTCCTGTAACATAAACGTGTAACTCTGTTACAAATGCAATCGTATCAGGCGTTATATGACTTCCTGTCACCGAAGATAGCGGTGCCGATCCTGATCATCGTGGAGCCTTCAGCGATGGCCCAGGGGTAATCCTGGCTCATACCCATGGAAAGAGTATTCCATGCTGCAGGATCTCTGACTTCACCCTTGAGATCTTCGAAAACATTCCTTGTTTCAGAGAACACTCCCCTGGCCTCACCTTCATATGTCTGGATGGGTGCCATGGTCATAAGTCCCCTTACACGTATACCTGTCATCTCATTTGTTTTACTGAGGGCATCCTTAAGTCCCTCCTTAGTAAAACCATGCTTACTCTCTTCACCGGATATATTACCCTGGAGAAGGATATCGGAAACGATACCTGCCGTCTCGGATCTTTTGGAGATCTCGGCTGCAAGTTCGATGCTGTCTACAGAATGGATAAGATGTGTCTTACCTATGATGTACTTCACCTTGTTCTTCTGGAGGGTACCGATAAGATGCCAGTTGGGCTTGAGGTCGAGTTCGTTCATACGCTCGATCTTGGGCACCAGTTCCTGCACCCTGTTCTCTCCCAGATCCCTAAGTCCTGCCACTACGGCAGCCTCAGCATATGATACCGGGAACACCTTGGAAACGCCCACCAAAGTCACGTCCTGCGGGGCTCTGCCGGCTTTTCTGCACTCTTCCTCTATAAGTAAT
>CACXGG010000111.1 GCA_902767145.1 Oscillospiraceae bacterium
AAAAAGTGGGGTGGGATATGGGATTCGAACCCATGACTTCCAGTGCCACAAACTGGCGCTCTAACCAACTGAACTAATCCCACCATGCTCAAGAGATATTCAAAAACGGCTACCCGTTCAGCGCTTAAAAATTATATTAGTAAGGATATATAAAGTCAAGGACTGTTTTTTACCATTATGATATACTCTATCTTATGTACGATACAGATGTGCCGCTTAAGGGTTATGAGGTTTTTGTCATGGAGACGGACAGGCTCAGATTGTCTGTCTATAAGAAGTCGCGCGCCAGGCAGGTAACTGATTACCTTATAAGGAACCGTGAGTTCCACAGAAGGTGGGCACAGACCCATAATGACGATTATTTTTCCGTTTATACACAGAAGCACTATCTGAACGAGGACCTGAAAGAGTACAGGGCCGGAAGGCTGGTTCCCCTTTGGATCACTTTAAAGGATGATCCTGAGAAGGTGATAGGCAGGGTCTCATTCTTTAATCTTGCCTACGGCGGGATGATGAGCTGTGCCATGGGTTATCACCAGGATAAGGACGCCTGCGGCCACGGATATATGACAGAAGCTGTTTCTGAGGCTGTAAAGATGGTGATGAAGTATCTGAGGCTTCACAGGGTAGAGGCATTCATCCTTCCTGATAACGAGAAGTCCATCGCCCTTATAAAGAGATGCGGTTTTGAGGACGAGGGCTACAGGAAGTCCTATATGCATATAAACGGAAGCTGGGAGGATCACAGGTCCTTCTATATATTAGATAAATCTTTTTTATAAAAGTTATTTGTTTGCAAAGAAAAAAGTATATAATAGATATTGAGCAATCATAACGGAGGTTACGAAAGTGAAAAGATCTGGCTTAAAGAAGATTGTATCTATCGTATGCGCTTCAGCGATCCTTGTTAGTTTCGCTGCTTGTAAGAATAAAGATAATAAAGATGATGCAGAGGAGTCCGAGGAGTCCGAGATCTCCCAGACTGTTCCTGAAGTTACTACTACAGAAGCTACCACTTCTCTCACGATGTTCAGCGGACCTTTGCCCGCCAGTGACATTGCAGTAACATGGACAGAGACAGAGATCGATCAGACTGTCAGATATGCATCCATTACTGCCGGTGAGTTCCTTAGAGTACGTAAGGGTCCCGGAACAGAATATGATATCGTAGGATCCCTTACAAGGAACCAGGAGGTCGTAGTCATCGCTGTAACTTCCGACGGATGGTATAAGACCCTTGATGGTTTCTATGTATCAGGAAGCTATCTTACAGAGTCTCCTTCCTGACAGAAGAATAACTGGAGTAATTTCAGTTCCCCGTTCTGCAGCAGTGCAGGGCGGGGGCTTTTTTATGCGCGAAAAGTATTTACAGGAATAAAAAAGTGAGGAGCATTTCTGCTCCTCACCGTGGTGCGGACTATGGGACTTGAACCCATACGCCATTGCTGGCACAAGATCCTTAGTCTTGCTTGTCTGCCAATTCCAACAAGTCCGCGTGGCTTAATTAATAAGCATGAATGATTATACTGATAGGCTCGTGGCGTGTCAAGTGAAAAAAATCAAAAATAGTATTGGACTTTTTGAAAGACATATTGTAATATAGTTAAGCATTTCCCAAGATGCGGGTGTAGTTCAATGGTAGAACTTCAGCCTTCCAAGCTGACCACGTGGGTTCGATTCCCATCACCCGCTCCACTTTATACGGGTCATTAGCTCAGTTGGATAGAGCAACAGCCTTCTAAGCTGTGGGTCGGAGGTTCGAGTCCCCCATGGCTCGCCAGAAAAGAACAATAGGACTGTTTTCGATGGAGAACGGTCCTTTTTGTTTGGTATATGATATAATAAGTTGTTTTTTCGAGAGAAAAGGAGTTTGGCTTATGAAAGAGATAATGCTGGGAAACGAAGCTGTCGCCAGAGGCGCTTATGAAGCAGGCGTAAAGTTCGTTTCTTCATACCCCGGTACTCCCAGTACGGAGATCACCGAGACGATCGCAGGATATAAAGAGGTCTCATGTGAGTGGGCACCTAATGAGAAGGTAGGAGCCGAGGCTGCTATCGGATGCTCCATAAGGGGCGGAAGGGCCATGACCTGCATGAAGCACGTTGGAATGAACGTCTGTGCCGATCCTCTTTTCACAGTTTCCTATTCAGGAGTAAACGGCGGTCTTGTCTTCTGCGTAGCAGACGATCCCGGAATGCATTCCTCCCAGAATGAGCAGGATTCCAGACATTATGCCAGATCTTCCAAGGTTCCCATGTTCGAACCTTCCGACTCCGAGGAGTGCAGGGCTTTCACAAAGTATGCCTTCGAGTTCTCCGAGAAGTACGATACACCTGTCATCATCAGGCTCCACACAAGAGTTTCCCACTCCAGGAGCATCGTTGATGTTACCGATCCTTCCCAGATCGTTATAAAGGATTATGTAAAGGATCCCAAGAAGTATGTAATGATGCCCGCCAATGCCATAACAAAGCATGTGGTTGTTGAGAAGAGGACCGCGCAGATCATCGAAGACTGCGACAGGGATCTTTCCACGGGCCTTCATAAGGTGGAGTATAACGACAGAAAGCTCGGCATCATCACTGCCGGCGCTTCCTATCAGTATGTAAAGGATGCTGTTCCCTCTGCCAGCGTATTTAAGCTCGGTATGGTATGGCCTCTTCCTGAAAAGCAGATCAGGGAGTTCGCAGCAAACGTAGAAAGACTCGTTATCGTTGAGGAGCTCGATCCCTTCCTTGAGACAGAGATCAAGGCTATGGGCATCGAGTGTGAGGGTAAGGAACTCTTCACGCTCCTTGGCGAGTATTCCGCAAGGCTTGTTAAGAGCGTTCTTTCTGAAGAGCCCCTTCCTGAGGCTTCCATCGATACAAGTAAGCTTCCCACGCCTCCCGGAAGACCTCCCGTCCTCTGCGCCGGATGCCCCCACAAGGGACTTTTCCTGGCTCTTCACAGGCTCAAGGTCAATGTTACCGGTGATATCGGATGCTATACCCTGGGAGCACTTCCTCCCATGCAGGCAGTAGATGCAGTTATCTGTATGGGTGCATCAGTAGGTATGGCCCACGGCTTTGATAAGGCAACAGATGGTGAGGCTTCCAGAAATACCGTTGGTGTCATCGGAGATTCCACATTCCTTCATTCAGGTATCACCAACCTCATGAACGCTGTATATAACCAGAGTGCCATGACACTTGTTATCCTCGATAACTCCATCACCGGCATGACCGGCCACCAGCAGAATCCTTCCACAGGTAAGAATATAAGACTCGAGGCTGCTCCTGCAGTATCCCTTGAGCTTCTCTGCCAGAGCGTTGGAGTTCTTCCCGAAAACATCAGGGTGGTGGATCCCGTAGAGACATACGAATGTGAGAAGATCATCAAGGAAGAACTTTCCAAGGATCAGGTCTCTGTAGTCATCGCAAGAAGACCCTGTGCACTCATTCCCACAGGAAGGGCAGTCAAGGGCATCAATGCCGAGGTAGACTACGAGAAGTGCAAGAAGTGCGGTGCCTGTGCAAGGATCATGTGTCCTGCTCTTATCCTTGATGAGAACAAGATGCCTGTTATCGATACTGAATCATGCAACAACTGCGGCCTTTGCGTAAATGTATGCAAGTTTGGCGCACTTACAAAGGGGGAACAGTGATATGAGTCTTGAAGCTTCAATAGTACTTGCCGGCGTAGGCGGACAGGGAACACTTATAGCAGGAAAGCTCCTGGGTATCCTTGCCATGAACATGGGCCTTGATGTAAAGGTTTCAGAGGTTCACGGAATGAGCCAGAGAGGCGGATCCGTAATCACATATGTAAAGATCGCACCTGAAGTACACTCTCCCATCATCGAAGAGGGAACTGCAGACTTCATCCTTTCCTTCGAGCAGGTGGAGGCTGTAAGGTGGGCGTCCCTTCTCAAGAAGGGCGGCGTCATGATCGTCAACGACCAGAAGATCAAATCCCTTCCTGTCCTCATGGGACAGATGGAATATCCCGGAAACGTCATAGATGCCCTTAAGGAGAGCTGCGACCCCGATGCAAAGATCGTGGATATCGACGCACTTTCCCTCGCACTTGAGACCGGAACCTCCAAGGCAGTCAACATCGTAATGCTTGGAGCACTCTCCAACTACCTGGGTGTCGATGAGGCTTTATGGAAGCAGGCAATAGAGCAGGCCTTCGAAAAGAAGCCCAAGACCATCCCCGGAAACCTCCAGGCTTTCGAAAAGGGCAGGAACAACGGCTGATGACCACAAAATGAGCGCTCACATGGGCGCTCTTTTTTATTGAAGAAAACCTCTGTAGGAAGTAAAATAGTATCATAGATCTTTGAGGGGGGTATCTTTATGAAAAAGCGTTTTTTCAAGAAAGCAATATCATTACTGATCTCATCCACTGTTATCCTTGGCAGCGGCATCTGTGTCTTTGCTGATGAGCAGGAAGAAGAGATACCTGAAGATGTTGAGGAAGTAATAGCTGAAGAAACAGAAGTCTCTGTGGAGGAGACTATTGCTGAAGATACAGATCTTGATGGGGATATCACCGATGAAGTAGTTTCCTCTGATGAGAACTTCGGTGAAGAAACATCCGATGAGATTCTTGATGATGAGACGGATGATTATATTCCTGTTGAGGAGCCAGAGGAGATCGTTGTTGAAGAGGAGACTGCATCGGTCGTACTGTCAGAGTCTGACAGTTATGGATGGAGACAGAATTCCAAGGGCTGGTGGTATTTGGATTCAGACGGAACCTATCCGAAG
>CACXGG010000112.1 GCA_902767145.1 Oscillospiraceae bacterium
TGAAGATGATGGAAGCGGGACCATCCCAGGGCTCCATCATGGTTGCATAATACTGATAGAATGCACGGAGTTCCCTGCTCATGGTAGTGATATGCTGCCAGGGCTCGGGGATGGTAACTGCAACTGCCAGAGGAAGAGGCATTCCGCACATCTCCATAAACTCAAGAGTATTATCAAGTCTAGCAGAGTCGGAACCTGTTACATCCAGCATGGGGAAGATGTCAGAGAACCTGTCATCCAGGCCGGGGAACTTAAGGATGTTCTCCCTGCTGAGCATCTTATTCATATTACCTGTTATAGTATTGATCTCACCGTTGTGGACCATGATCCTGTTGGGGTGTGATCTCTGCCAGCTGGGATTTGTATTTGTGGAGAATCTTGAATGTACTATACCGATGGCAGAGATAAATGAATCATCATCCAGATCCTTGTAGAAGCTCCTGAGCTGTCCTACCAGGAACATTCCCTTATAGACTATAGTCCTGCAGGAAAGGGAACATACATATGTGTTGAGATCTGCCTTTTCGAACATTCTCCTTGCTATATAGAGTTTTCTTTCGAAATCAATGTCTTCTTCTACATCATCAGGCCTCTGGACGAAGCCCTGCATGATGGTGGGCATGCTGGAAAGAGCCTTGCTTCCAAGTACATCAGGCTGGGTGGGAACCTCACGCCATCCAAGGAATTCAAGACCTTCGTTCTTTACAGCCTCTTCAAAGGAAGATCTAGCCTTCTCGCAGAGTTCCTTTGTCTGGGGCATAAAGAACATACCTATACCGTATGATCTCTTTCCCTTAAGTGTGATGCCTGACTTGGCTGCTTCTGCCACGAAGAAATCGTGGGGGATCTGAAGAAGGATACCAACACCGTCACCGGTCTTTCCCTCTGCGTCCTTACCTGCTCTGTGCTCCAGTGTCTCGACGATCTTAAGTGCTCCGTCGACTACTCTTCTTTCCTGCAGACCATTAATGTTTACTACTGCTCCGATACCGCAGTTCTCATGTTCGTTTGCAGGATCATAAAGACCTTTTGCCTCAAAGGGTTCATAGTTTCTGTAGTTGTCCATACCGCTCAATTGCTCCTTTTTGTCTTAAGGATCTAGACAAAGAAAAAACGCTTACCAGACGGATCTCTCCGTTGATAAGCGCCATTGCTCTGTTCTATTCAATTGCATGGATTATGCTACTTTCTTAAGCACATGTCAAGTGCGAAAAATTTTTTTCGGAAAGTGCTTGACAATCTCAAATCATAGGTTTATCATCCCAGCATGCAAAGGTGCTTAGGGTTCTTACCCTTGGGCACCTTTCTCAATTTATAAAACAGATCATGAGGATCAGTCACAATGGCGTGACATGAAAACAAACGCCATGTGACCGGTCCTCTTTTTTGTTTTCGGAAATGGAGGACATCGTTATGACAACAGATTTATTGCAGACAGTAAACGATCAGATCTTTGGCGTATGGTTCCTGGCAGGCGCCGCACTCGTATTCTGGATGCAGGCCGGATTTGCCATGGTAGAGGCCGGCTTCACAAGAGCAAAGAACGCAGGAAACATTATCATGAAGAACCTTATGGACTTCTGTATCGGTACAGTAGTCTTCATACTTATAGGTTTCGGACTCTTCCTCGGGGAAGACGCACTGTGTGGTCTGGTAGGCCTTCCGAACTTTGACATCTTCACAAACTATGCAACTTTTGACTGGTCAGGCTTCGTATTCAACCTGGTATTCTGTGCTACCACAGCTACCATCGTATCAGGAGCCATGGCTGAGAGGACAAAGTTCCTTTCCTACTGTGTATATTCAGCAGTCATCTCAGCAGTCATCTATCCCATCGAAGCACACTGGACATGGGGCGGCGGCTGGCTGGCTCAGATCGGCTTCCACGATTTCGCAGGTTCCAACTGTATCCACATGGTAGGTGGTATCTCCGCTCTCATCGGTGCAGCTATCCTTGGACCCCGTATCGGTAAGTTCGTAAAAGACGACAAAGGCAATGTAACAAAAGTAAATGCTTTCCCCGGTCACAACCTTCCCATCGGTGCCCTTGGTGTATTCATCCTCTGGCTCGGCTGGTACGGTTTCAACGGTGCAGCAGCAACAAGCCTTGAGCAGCTCGGTACGATCTTTGTAACAACAACTATCGCACCTGCCATCGCTACAGTAACATGTATGATCTTCACATGGATCAAATATGGTAAGCCCGATGTATCCATGGCCCTCAACGCATCACTTGCAGGTCTCGTTGCCATCACAGCTCCCTGTGATACGACAGATGCCCTGGGTGCAAGCATCATCGGTCTCGTAGCAGGACTTCTCGTAGTATTCGGTGTATGGCTCCTTGACTACAAGCTCCATATCGACGATCCCGTCGGTGCCGTTGCAGTTCACATGATGAACGGTATCTGGGGTACCATCGCAGTAGGTCTCTTCTCAACTGATTCCGTTCCCGGATATGCAGTTGCAGATGCAGCAGGAAATGTTATGACAGGTCTTTTCTACGGCGGCGGATTTAAGCTCCTTGGCATCCAGCTGATCGGTATGTCCGCTACAGCAGCATGGACAGCAGTTACTATTACAGTTACATTCTTCGCCATCAAAAAGATCTTCGGTCTCCGTGTAGCTGAGGAAGAGGAGATCACAGGACTTGATGCTACAGAGCATGGTCTTCCCTCCGCATATGCAGGCTTCTCCATCATGGATATCACGAGAAACCTCATGGTCGCAAACGAGAACACAGACCTCGGTGTACCCGAGTTCTCCGAAGCATCTGAAGCCATTAAGAATGCTTCCGTACCTGTTATCAGGAACATCGTTCCCGAAGCAGATACAGGTATACATAAAGTCGTTATCATTGCTAAGCTCTCACGTTATGATGCTCTGCGCCGCGCAATGAACGATGTCGGTGTTACCGGCATGACAGTAACCCAGGTAATGGGCTGCGGTATCCAGAAGGGTGCCGGAGAGAAATACAGAGGTGTTGAGATCGACGCTACATTGCTTCCTAAGATCAAGGTCGAAGTCGTCATCTCCAAGATCCCTGTTGACCAGGTCATCGAAGCAGCTAAGAAAGCTCTTTACACAGGCCATATCGGCGACGGTAAGATCTTCGTTTATAACGTAAGCCACGTTGTAAAGATCAGGACCGGTGAAGAAGATTTCGCAGCACTTCAGGACGTTGAATAAGCCGCACAAATAAACCCCAATACAGAAACGGGCCGTCTCCTTCGGGAGGCGGCCTGTTTCCTTTATGTCTTTATATCTCTTCGAAGAGTTCTATCTCTTCACCCAGGGGTCCTTTTAAGAAACATATCCTGGCCCTGAAGGTGGCCACCTGTATATCCTTCGGTCCCACGAAGACTTCATAGCCGGACTTCCTTATCTTTTCCGCCATCTCATCAACTCCCCTTACTGAAAGAGCGAAATGTCTTATGGCACCCTTCTCCTCAGATCCGTCACCGTTATTCCAGATCTCCAGATAGGAATTTCCGATGCCGAAGAAGAC
The DNA here is from genome assembly GCA_902767145.1 of Oscillospiraceae bacterium. GTDB lineage: Bacteria > Bacillota > Clostridia > Saccharofermentanales > Saccharofermentanaceae > Saccharofermentans. Next base: position 3,506 of record CACXGG010000112.1, read on the forward strand.
GCCTTCATCCCACTCCGAGAAGATATCAAGTCCCAGGATATCCCGGTAGAATGCCTTCGTCTTTTCGAAGCGTTCCGGATCTCCGGTCTTCATGGATATATGATGGATGCTCTCGATACCTGTCCTGTCCTCATCTTCCAGGATGGAAAAATACATCCTGCTCTGGTATCCGCCGTCCATGTAGAAGTAGTCCTTAAGTGTTCCGTTATAAGTGAAGCCGCTCTTTTCGATGACCCTTCTCGAAGGAGTATTAACGGGTCTTACACAGATCTGCACCTTGTGAAGTCCCACTGTCTCAAGACCGAACTTCGTCACGGCCTTCGTGGCCTCTGTGGCATATCCCTTTTTCTGGAAGCCCCTGCCGATGCAGTACTCGATCTCGGCAAAATGATTATTGGGATCCACCAGGAAGAATGCTATCTGTCCGATACACTCTCCTGATGTTTTTTCGATGATGGCCCAGCGGAAATAAAGACCGCTGTTATATCCGGCGATATATGTATCAAGAAGAGCTCTTACCTCCTCCTTAGTCTTGTAGGAAGGTTCGCCGTACTTGTGCTGTACTTCGTCGTCGGAGACCCAGTTCCTCATCATGGAATCTATATCATCGTAGGTGAACTTTCTCAGAAGGAGTCTTTCGGACTCCACATCCATACTTCCGCACTCATTCAGGAGGCGTCTTTCCGGAACATCATTCTTCTCACAGTTCCTGATAAGATCCTCCGCCTCTTCCACCGTTATGCATTTTGCATATCTTTCGGGCCACATGCTGTTGTTATAAAACTCATATGTGGTCTTTGCATCCATGAACTCATTATCACGGGTGGAATTACAGAAAGCGGGAACGATCATCTCAAAGCCGTTCTCGAAACCGCTCTTAATGGATGCGTCCATGCAGTAATCAGTCGCAATACCAACTGCGATGATCTTCTCTATACCCTTCGCCTCAAGGTATCTGAGAAGGCCGGTGGAAGGATGGAAACAGCTGTTGTATTTCTTGTCGAAGATCTTCTCTCCCTCAAGGGGAGCAAATCCCTCATATATCTCAAAGGCATCATCGCCCTTAGAAAAGCCGGAACCCTCACCGTCGTCATGGCGCACGAAAACTACTTCAACACCATTTTCACGGGCCGTCTTTATAAGACATCCGACATTCTCCCTGAACTTATGGAACTCGTAGAGTCTTTCGTCAGTAATGCCCTTCTGTGTATCTATTACAAGAAGTATCATTTGATGATCCTCCCTTTCAGGTTTTGTACGGGTATTATAACATCAGCCTTTTCTATGTCCACCCTGACTGAATACATGATAAAATGATGGACATGACAGAGGATACAAAGAAAAAAGCACTTATAGCAATGAGCGGAGGAGTGGACAGTTCCGTTGCCGCCTACCTTACAAAGGCCATGGGATACGACTGCACCGGCTGTACCATGAAGCTCTTCGATGGAGAGGACAGCGAACAGGTCCTGTCCAAGACATGCTGTTCCTTAAGCGATGTGGAAGATGCGGGAAGTGTCTGCAGAAAGCTGGGCATCCCCTACCATGTCTTTAACTTCAAGGCAGAATTCAGCGAAAAGGTAATAAACAAATTTATCGATTCCTACAGCAGGGGCATAACACCCAATCCCTGCCTGGACTGCAACCGCTATCTTAAATTCGAAAAGCTCTATGAAAGGGCAAAGGTCCTGGGCTGCGACAAGATAGTGACAGGCCACTATGCCGTCATAGAGGAAAAGGACGGAAAGTACCTCCTTAAAAAAGGTGCGGATGAGACCAAGGACCAGAGCTATGTGCTCTACACCCTTACCCAGGAACAGCTGGCCCATACCCTCTTTCCCCTGGGCTCCATCACTAAGAAGGAAGCCAGGGAGATCGCGGAGCAGAACGGCTTTATAAACTTCAATAAGGCGGACAGCCAGGACATCTGTTTTGTTCCCGACGGCGACCACAGAAAGTTCATTGAAAGTTATACAGGAAAAGAATATCCGGAGGGAGACTTTATAGGTCCTGACGGAGATGTCATAGGAAAGCACAAAGGCATCATCGCCTATACCATCGGCCAGAGAAAAGGCCTGGGCGTTGCATACGGCGAGCCTCTCTTCGTAAAGAAGATCTGTCCTCTGGAAAACAGGGTATATCTGGGAAGAGACGAAGAGCTGTTTAAAAGGGACGCCGACGTTTATGACCTTCACATGATATCAGGCGAAGTCCCGGATGGCCCCTTCAGATGTAAGGTCAGGATCAGATATAAGCATAAGGAAAAGGATGCCACCGTAACTCCCGCAGGAGACGGAAAGGCCCACATCACCTTTGATGACCCCCAGAGGGCCATAACTCCCGGCCAGGCTGCTGTCTTTTATGACGGTGATATAGTCCTGGGGGGCGGTATCATTATCTGAGCACAAAAAAAGCTGCCCCGGAAGACCGGAGCAGCGGGATATCATCTGTTATCTCTTACTCGATGGTGAGGATCTCCGAGAAACCTGTTACATCAAAGATCTCCTTGATCTCTTCAGATGCATTGGAGATGACCATCTTACCCTGCTTGTTCATGATCTTCTGTGAAGAAAGAAGAACACGAAGTCCTGCACTGGAAATATACTCGAGCTTTGCGAGGTCGAACTTCAGGGAGGTGATTCCCTCAAGACCGCCCTTGATCTCAGCATCAAGGGAAGGAGCTGTCGTTGTATCAAGTCTTCCCTCAAGAGCGATGTCCATCTCGCCGTTTTCTACATTCTTAGCAATATTCAACATATCCGATCCTCCGTTTCTTTTTACTGTACTATTGTTATCCTGCCCTGTCCGTAGGGATCTTCATATTCCTCTCCGACGACGCCTCCCAGATCTTCAGTTATATACTTGATCAGAGCCTGACTGTCAGTCATGAGTCCGTCACTTAAGACGGTACATCCGTCAAAGGCAGAGAAGCCGTCACCGTTCTTGAGGATGACAAAATCCCATCCGGCCACGGTGTAGGTGGCATTGGGATCCAGGGGCTGGTCTCCCACCATAACATTACTGACCCTTCTCGTTCCTGTAATACCGGTACAGAGACCGTTCTCATCAGAGGTACATCCGGACGTAACGTTCATATCTATCTCATATGTAAGTCCTGATACGTGAAGGAAAGCTCCGCACTCTTCGGGAACTGACCTGGCACCCCACTCCAGGGCATCCAGGATCTGGGATCCCGTCACCTCCACCAGACATACCTGATTACCATATGGATTGACATTTAAGATATCTCCGTAAGTGATGTCTCCGGCAGGTATATTGCTCTTTATGCCGCCTCCGTTTACAAGTCCGATATCAGCACCGGATACAGCCCTGACTGCATCTGCGCAAAGATCTCCGAGGTTCATCTCAGAACGCTTGATCATCCTGATGGGATCTCCGTCCTCATCCACCTCCACAGGATCATAGATGAAAAGGTCCACATCGGTGGATGCTATCACTTCACCCATGGAAGCCTCAACATCGGCAAGAGCCAGAGCCACCTGCTCAGACATCTCATTCTCTATTCCCAGAAGGACGGGAGCACAGATATCATTATCCCATTTCCAGATACCTGCATCTGTGATACCGGCATCCGGGGATATGAACATATAACCTATACATGAGAGCTTTGTTCCCACGGCATATCTGGTGACTTCCTCACCATCGGCATTGAGCATGGTGATCTCATCCGTATCGTGGCTGTGACCGTCAAAGAAGGCATCAATACCCGTGGTATTGGCGATAACATCACCGTAGGTCCAGGGCTCACAGGCTGCCTCATTTCCGAGATGTCCCATGGCGAAGACATAATCCGCACCGTCAGCCCTTGCGGCATCCACCGCATCCTGTACAGCCTGATAAAGAGCTTCACCGGTCATATCTTCCTGCATAAAGCTATATATATAATTACCTTCATCATCCTGGAAACATCCGGGAGTGGAGGACTTGAACGTAACCGGTGTAGTCATGCCTACGAAAGCGATCTTCATGCCGCAGGTCTCTATCATCACATAGGGATCAAA
>CACXGG010000113.1 GCA_902767145.1 Oscillospiraceae bacterium
ATCACCTATGTGATCGCTTGGACTTTGCAGATCATCGGATCGCTTTATTTGGTTAATAATCCCGGAATGACGGGGACTATGGTGTTCCAAGGATGCCTTGCAGTCTGCATGTTCGCACCTTTGGTTGCAGCTTTGATCGCGAACAGGAACCTGAAGGGCATGGGCTGGAAGCCTAAGTTCAAGGGCAATATAGGATGGCTCTTTTTCGCAGCATATGTGACGATCCCTCTGATGGCTCTGGGCGCGGCACTGTTCTTTGTCATCTTCCCGAATCTGTTTGACGGCAGTGGATCAATGCTGATCGCCCAGACCGAGGCACAGGGAGTGGATCTTGGGAAAATGCTGGAGCAGTCAGGGATCGATATCAGGACATATATGATCATTCAGACCGTTCCTGCTGCACTCATTGCTCCCTTTATCAATATCATCACTGCCATTGGTGAAGAAGCAGGCTGGAGAGGATTTCTCTATCCCGAGATCAACAAGAGCTTCGGCAAGATCGGAACTTGGCTCATCGGTGGTACCATCTGGGGCGTATTCCACTTTCCTGCAATGATCTTCGGCGGCTACGAGTATGGATTCGACTATATTGGCGCCCCTGTATTGGGACTTGTTACATTTACGGTCTGCTGTATAGTACTCGGTATATTAGAGGAGGTCATCTACGACAGGACAAAGTGCATCTGGTATGCAGCGCTCCTTCACGGATCGTTCAATGCGATCGCTACGATCCCTCAGCTGTTCATGAATGCAAACGATCCGGATATCAACAAGTACCTGATATTAGGACCTTTGCCTAACGGACTTATCTCGATGATACCGTTCGCTGTCTTCGCAGTGATCCTGGGGGCATGGTCGATCAGAAGAAAGAGGGTGGAATCATGATCATAGGAATAGATGAATACTCTGATGTACCTATCTACATGCAGATCAGGAACCAGATAGTTATGGGGATCTCTTCGGGCGAACTTAAGCCCGGGGAGCAGCTTCCCACAGTAAGAGCCCTCGCCCTTGAGATAGGCATCAATACCATGACGGTCAGCAAGACGTACCAGCTTCTTAAGCAGGAAGGATACATCATGACCGACAGGAAGAACGGTGCGAGGGTGCGAGAGAATATCACACAAAGCGGCGTCATAAGCGAAGAGAATAAACTGCAGCTGCGCCGCATCGTATCGGAAGCAAGACTGTCAGGCGTCGGCAAAGACGCGCTGAAGAAACTCATAGATGAGTTCTATTGAGGATAGGAGGTAGTTATTATGACATGGGTTATTAAACTGATCATGTTTGTCTGCATCGTTCCTTCGGTAACCCTTATGTATATGTTGGGCTTTTCGAAGAACCCCGGAAAGAAGAAAATGATCTTCGGCGTAAGAGACAACCCGAAGTTTCACAAGGGCAAGGGACTTGAGAAGTTTGAGGCTATAGTTGCCTCTGCACGTAAGGGAGGACTCATCATTACGGCAATTGTCGTTATCCTGAGCGTCATCATGCTTTTCCTGCCTGTTACCGGCGGCACGCTGCTTGCCTGGATACTGCTTGTTTTCGCGCTGTTCCTGGTGGCAGTTCCTTACGGGAAGGGCAACACGGAACTTAAGGACCTAAAGAAGGAGCTTGGCATCACGAAGTCAGGTGTAACATATACAGACCTTTCCAACGCATCTGTAGTTCATGCACTGAAGCTTCCCTGGATCATCCTTCCTAATGCTCTGGCAGTTCTCGGTACGGCCGCAGCTGTACTTATCGACCTCGGTGTCTTCGGGATCACTCCCGCTGTCGAAAAGTATGCTCTTACTGTAATGAGCCTGTCGTTTTTGTTTATAGCAGCCATCATTATTCCTATCGCAGTTATGATGGACAACTCCAGAAATATGGTAATAAGCCGTGACAGCAACATTAACGCAAACTACAGCAGAGCGAAGAAAAAGACATGGGCGGATCTGTTCATATCATTTAGCTGGGTGAATGCACTGTACCTTATCGCAAATAATGTCCTGATGTTCTTCACAGACAGTGAGGCGGCAGTGCTTATAAGTACCCTCGGTTATACGGCAGTGATAATGGTGGTCGTTGTCATCGGCGTAATAAATCAGAGGCAGGTAGAGGGCCGATACGAGCGCGACACTGAGCTGGAGCTTCAGGATGACGATGACAACTGGATCCTGGGTATGTTCTACTACAATCCCAACGATACAAGGCTCAATGTTGAGAAGAGGCTCGGATATGGAGCTACAGTCAATATCGCTCATCCCGCTGGTAAGGTGATCGCAGTCCTCACGGCTGTTATCCTGATCGTATCTCTCATCCTCATCGTATATCTGAACGCAACGGGCCAGATGGAAGCTTCCGATATGATAAATCTGCCTTAAAGTGTTATGATGTCAGGGTAAGGAGGGAAGTCGGAGAAAAAGACAGGGAGTTCTTCTATAAGGACGAGAGGATCGACTACGAAGAGCATAAAGATGATAAGATCTGAAAAGGAGAGAAGATATGCTGAAGGATATCTACGACAAGTATTATTTTGAAGGAAACTACAACTGTGCCGAGACCATCATCCGTGCAGGAAATGAGTATTATGACCTTGGTCTTCACGACAGGGACATGATCGCCTTCGGAGGTTTCGGAGCAGGTATGCAGACAGGTAATACATGCGGAGCAGTTCTTGCCGGCATCTCCATCCTCTCCATGAGATATATCGAGAAGAAGGCCCATGAGAGCACAGATATAAAGCCTGTTACCTCCATGCTCATGAGGGAGTTCCGGAACAGGTACGGATCTGTCCTCTGTAAGGATATAAAGCCCCAGTCCTTCAGCCCTGAGGTAAGGTGTAAGAATACCATCGAGGCTGCCTGCGACATTATCGAGAAAGTAATAGAGGAGTACGACAGAAAACTGTCTGAGAAATGATCTTTGTCTGATCCGCTGAAAGGAGGCTGTCAGCAGGATGGAAGTTACTTTAGTCAGAGCCGGAAAAGAAGACATAAGGACTGTCTGGGAGATGCAGGTGGAAGCATTCACCGGTCTTCTTCAGAAGTACGGGGATGTGGAGACGAGCCCCGCATCGGAGCCCCTTGAAAAGGTGGAGGCCAGGTTCGGAAAGCCGGGATCGGTCTATTACTTCATCATGGCGGAAGGCCGGAAAGTGGGAGTCATCCGTGTAGTGGATCTTAAGGATGGCAGCAGGAAGAGGATATCTCCTCTTTGGATAATGCCGGAGTTCAGGAACAGGGGATATGCCCAGCTGGCCATGAAGGCTGTGGAGGATCTTCACGGAGAACACTGCTGGTCACTGGATACCATCCTTCAGGAAGAGGGAAATATCCACCTTTATGAGAAGATGGGCTACCGCCGCACCGGAATGTCGGTAAATATCAATGATAAGATGGATATCATCTACTTCGAGAAAGATTGAATGAACTAAACAAGATCAAAATTCCCCTGAAAACGGCTTTTTCAGCCATTTCAGGGGAATATTTTTGTGGATTCTCCGAATATTCCCCTCTCAGGCGTTTGAAACGCCAAAATAGGGGAATGGTGAGGGGAATCTGGAGGAAAAAAAGAACCCGGGCACGGAAGTGACCGGGTCTTTTGCTCAGTTCCTATGGATATCAGATCGCCAGGAAGAACTTGACCAGGAATATGGCCGAAAGAACATAGGTAAGGACTGAAACATCCTTTGCCTTTCCTGTGCAGAGCTTGATGAGAGTGTAGCTGATGAGGGCAAGTC
>CACXGG010000114.1 GCA_902767145.1 Oscillospiraceae bacterium
TCCCTTACCACATCAATGGCATGAACGCCCTGATACTTAAGGTTATGGATGGTAAATACCGTCTGTACGTCGTTATGGTAACCGTGCTTCTTGAAGTGTGCATCAAGGAGCATGGGCATCATACCTGTCTGCCAGTCGTTACAGTGAAGGACATTGGGCTCAAAGTTCATGAAATCACCCATGAAATCAAGTACAGCCCTCTGGAAGAAACAGTATCTCTCGATATCGAAAACATACTCTACGTAGACCTGGTCGAAATTGAAATAATACTCATTGTCTACGAAGTAGAAGATGGTTCCGTTCTTCTCCATCTGGAAGAGACCTGCATAAAGGGATCTCCATCCCATGTGCACCATCTTCCATCCAAGGAACTGGAGTTCATCCTGATACTTGATCTTGATCTTCCTGTACAAGGGAAGGATGACTCTTGCATCAACGTCCTCTTTGTTGAGTTCAACGGGAAGTGCTCCGACAACGTCTGCCAGGCCTCCCACCTTTACGAAGGGACTAACCTCCGATGAAGCGAATAAAACTTTGATGTCTTTCATGATCAGATACCTGCACCCTTTCCTATTACTACAGGATAATCGTGGTGTCCTACCAGTCTGACGCCCGGTCTGACGAACGAATTTTTATCGAGAATGACATTTTCGAGATGGCAGTTCTCCGATATGTGGACATCCTGCATGACCACGCAGTTCTTGAGCGTCGTGTTCTTGGAAACTGTAACGCTCCTGAATATTATCGATCCCTCCACGTTACCGTAGATACGGCAACCGTCGGATACTATGGAATCCGTAACATGTGCATTGTCAAAGTAAAGCGTGGGGGCTTCGTCCTTGACCTTTGTATAGATGGGCTCACCGCTCCAGAAAAGGTCATTTCTAACTGATTCGTTAAGAAGTGACATGGAGGAATTGAAGTAAGCCTGTACGTTGTTGATACGAAGGGCTGTTCCGTTGTATTCGTAAGCATGCACCTTGATCTCATCGAACATCTTTACCATGGAATGGATACCGAAGTGGGTAATACCATGGGACATCTGCTTGGAGATGATGTCTACCAGCATGTCTCTTCTGAGACAGATGATGCCAAGACTGCTCTTGTTGGATGATGCTTTCTGGGGATTGTAGAGCATATCCTTAACAAAACCCTCTTCATCCACATCGAGGATGTAGCTGGGGCTGCCGTACTTGGTAGCATCCCTGTTGTACATGACCGTAAGGTCAGCTCCTGACTTCTCGTGGGAAGCGATCATGTCATCGAAGGTGGTATTGAGGACTACGTTACTGTTGGCTACGATAACGTATGTTGTCCTTGATGTCCTCAGAAAGTCCAGAACGCCTGCCAGTTCCTCGTCGCCGTTGATATTATTGGCTTCGGAGTTAACGTAGGGCGGCAGGATATGAAGTCCGTCGTTCTTTCTGTCCAGTGACCATGCAGCACCGGTTCCCAGGTGGTCCATGAGGGATTTGTATTTGTTATATGTAAGTACGCCGATATTCTTGATGCCGGAATTTACCATGTTGGAGAGCATGAAATCTATGATCCTGTACCTTCCAGCAAAAGGAATGGCGGAAAGGGCTCTCGGTCCGGAAAGCTCACCCAGAGATATCTTCTTGTTATCGGCCAGTATCAGGCCCATTGCATTATTAAACATTTTGTTCTTTCCTCCGCTTGGTATTAATTACACTCTGAATGTGCTTTCGATAACGCTCTCATCGTCCGAGACTTCAACGTCCGAATCGATCATGCTGTTGGCGGGGATCACCGCGCCGTCCTTGATCTTAAGGCCTCTCTCGAAAACGCATATGCCTTCGGAGCAGATCTTATGGTTGGTGTAAGGTCCTTCTCCCTCCACCTTCGGTCCGGCCTTGACGTCCTTACCGATGATGGTACCGAAATCTACGATACATCTCTCGATGTGGGCTCCCTCCTTGACTACTACGCCGGGAAGGAGAACGCAGTCCTTGACCACTGCACCCTTTTCGACTACTACCGACTCTGAAAGTACGGAATGGTTAACGTCTCCGTAGATACGGCAACCATCTGTAAGAGCGGAATTCGTAACCCTTGCTTCGGAGCCTATGAAGTGTGAAGGCTTAACGGGGTTTCTGGAGAAGATCTTCCAGGAACGGTCCACGAGATTGATCTCTTCGGGCTTGTCCAGGATATCCATATTAGTCTCCCAGAGGGATGAGATGGTACCAACATCCTTCCAGTAACCGGAGAACCTGTAAGCGAAGAGCTTCTTACCGTCGTTCAGGAGCATGGGAATGATGTTCTTACCGAAGTCATTGCTCGAATTGGGATCCTCCTCATCTCTGATGAGAGCATCTCTCAATGAAGACCAGGTAAATACGTAAACACCCATAAAAGCCAGGTTGGTCTTGGGCTCCTTGAGTTTCTCCTCGAACTCAACGATGGCATCGTCGCCCTCTGTGTTGAGGATACCGAATCTGGGAGCCTCCTCCCAGGGTACTTCGTAAACTGCTACAGTAGCATCGGCACCCTTGCTGATATGTGCCTTCAGCATTGCGGAATAATCCATCTTGTAGATATGGTCACCGGAAAGGACTACAACATACTTGGGATTGCAGTCGTCCAGGAAATCCTTGTTCTGGAAGATAGCATTAGCAGTACCCTTGTACCAGCTGCTCTCTCCTGCCCTCTGGAAAGGTGGAAGAATATAGGCACCCGCATTATTACGGTCCAGATCCCAGGGATGTCCGTTTCCTACATAAGTATTCAGCGCCAGGGGCTGATACTGGGAAAGAACTCCTACGATCTCGATCCCCGAGTTAACACAATTGGACAAAGGGAAATCGATGATCCTGTAACGACTTCCAAAAGGAACAGCAGGTTTTGCTATCCTCTTTGTCAACACTCCGAGTCTTGCACCTTGCCCGCCTGCAAGTATCATTGCAACGACATCAGCTTTAGCCATAATTCATACCTCCGAATAAATTGTTTGTTTTTTTATTTCGTTTTCTTAGCAACCGTCTTCTTAGCCGGTGCTTTCTTTGAAGCCTCTGCCTTCCTGGCTGCCGGCTTCTTAGAGGGAGCCTTCTTAGAAGCAGGCTTCTTTGCTGCCGCCTTCTTCTTAGGCTCTGCCTTGGGCTTGGGATCCTTCACCTTCATGAAGTAGATACCTGCCAGAGGAGGTATATTCACCTTCACGTGGTAAGGCTTCCCGTTGTAAGGCTCGTCAACTGCTTCAAATGTACCGTCAGCGGCAACACCTGTGGGATAACCGCTTCCCCCGTAGGCCATATCATCAGTATTCATGACGATCTTATATGTTCCAAGCTCGTAAACGGGGATCTTATACTCCTCGAGGGGCTGGGGAACCATGTTAAGTGCGACATAGATGTCGTTTTCCTTGGGCTCGGGGCTCTTTCTTGCATAGATGAAGACGTTGTTTACCGTGTCGGATGCGTCTATCCATTCAAAGCCTGCCCATGTATGATCATCGATCCAGAGCTGGGGATGATCGATATAGAACCTGTTAAGTCTTGAACAATACTCCTGAAGGAGCCTGTGGGATTCGAAGTCCAGCATGAACCACTGGAGTTCCTCATAGAATCTCCATTCGATGAACTGACCGAACTCAGCGCCCATGAAGTTGAGCTTTGCGCCGGGATGGCTCATCTGATAAAGGAAGAGTGTCCTCAGGGACGCAAACTTACGCCATACGTCACCGGGCATCTTATCGATAAGGGAATACTTTCCGTGGACTACCTCGTCGTGGGAAAGAGAGAGAACATAGTTCTCGGAGAATGCATACATCATGGAGAAGCAGAACTGGTCGTGGTGCCATCCCCTTGCATAGGAATCAGTTGCAAAATAATCCAGGGTATCGTGCATCCAGCCCATGTTCCACTTGTGGGTAAATCCGAGTCCGCCGTCCTCTACGGGATGGGAGACCTTAGGCCATGCCGTGGACTCCTCGGCGATCATCATTACGTGGGGGAAGACGCTCCTGATAAGGCTGTTGAGCCTCTTAAAGAACTCGATAGCCTCCAGGTTCTCGTTGGATCCGTACTTGTTGGGGATATAGGACTGTCTGCCGTAATCCCTGTAGAGCA
>CACXGG010000115.1 GCA_902767145.1 Oscillospiraceae bacterium
AGAGCCTTGCTGGAGGTGCCACCCGGATTTGAACCGGGGAATAAAGGTTTTGCAGACCTTGGCCTTACCGCTTGGCTATGGCACCGTGTGCTTGAATATTATGAATGTGCAGGCTGTTTTTGTCAAGATAAAAAATACTTTGCTAATGTACGCGCGTACTAATATAATATCTAATGGTATGAGAAGGATAGTTACGGTTTATAAATGGGAGATCAGTAAGATCTTTGACAACTGGCGTAAGGCGTTAGCGGTCATCCTGTTGCCAGCGATCATAATGATGCTGGCACTTAACGTATTCCCCATGCTCATCAACTACATGTCCACAGGAAGCCTTAACCAGAGGCCCATCTATGTGGTCAATGCACCCAGATCCTTTGAATCCTATCTGGACTCCATCGACGGCACGACTGTATACAGGTTCAACTTCGTTGATCTGGACGATTTCATCGCTGACTACTTCGAAACAGAAAGATATGATGAAATGGTAAAGAACGGCGACATCTTCCTTTTCTTCTCCTCCGATCTCGAGGATGAGGATTTCGACAGGGAAGTCTCCGAATTCTATGAACAGCTCTCCGCCGGAAATACAGAGGTCAAGAGCGAGGCCGTTATCTATATCGGCTATAACGGAGAGCTGGTCACGGTGGAGAACAAGGTCCTTCAGTTCGAGGACACCATCCTGGAAAACTACCGTGATTATGCCAGGGACTACCTGGGCTCTGACTACAGCAATATCGGAGTGGAATACTTCACCGTAGATGATTTCAACCCCGTTACCAAGACACTGGACTACAGGCCTTCCGCCAACGAGGGTGCCGCAAGAGTCATCTCCGGCGTACTTGCACTTCTCATGTATTACTGCACCTACTCCCTTTCCTGCGATATGTTCGCCTCCGAAAGGGACCGCGGGTTCTTCACCAAGCTATTGATGGCACCGGTCAAGCCTTCGGAGATAATCAAGGGAAAATACCTGGCGATAATATCCATCGTTTCTGTATCGGCAGTGGTAACGTTCTTCTTCCTGTTCATGTCCTCGTGGCTCAACAGGAGTAATGATGCCATGTCCCTTCTTCCCTTCGGCATGCTCCTTACACCTTCGCAGCTTCTGTATCTGCTCCTGATCCTGCCCGCCACGGCTTTTGCCATGGTATCCCTGACATTCAATATAATATTTGCACTTACCAAGATGGATGAGATCATTACGAACCTTCAGTTCCCGCTGGTCCTCTTCCTCTTTGATTTCTTTATAACCATGTTCCGCTGGCAAAGACCCGTATGGCTTGAATATCTTATCCCCATGCACAACACCATCGCAGTGACCAGGGATATATTCATGTCCCAGCATTCCTTAACCAGGATATCCATCTCCATACTCGTCAACCTGCTGGCAGGACTTATCATCTACCGCAAGACATGCAAGAAGGAAGGATTCACATGATCACCGTAACAGATGTAAGAAAGAGCTACGATAAGAACGCAGAGATAATAAAGGGCGTGAGCTTCCATGTGGAAAAGGGCACGATCTACGGACTCCTGGGACCTAACGGCGCAGGAAAGACAACCCTCATGCAGATCATCTCCACTCTTTCCAAGCCTTCCTCCGGAACGGTGAGGATCTGCGGCCTGGATCCCGAGACGGATCTTCTGGAGATCCACAGGAAGATCGGCTTTCTCACCACTGAGATCAAGCTGGATCCCCTGTCTTCCCCCAACAGGCTCTTCGACTTCTTTGCCGAGCTTTACGATATCCCCTCGAACGAGGTGGAGCTTCTCAAGAAGACCTCCTTCGACAGGTTCGGCATCGAGCCATTCGCGGACAAGAAGATCATCGAGCTCTCCACAGGTATGAAGCAGAAGGTGTCCATCGCCATCAGCCTTATACATAACCCGCCGGTCATCATCTTCGATGAGCCCACCAACGGACTGGATATTCTTACATCCAAGCAGGTGACCGACTATCTTCTGGAACTCAAGGAAAAAGGCCATGCCATAATCCTCTCCACCCACATCTTCTCCGTAGCGGAGCAGCTGTGCGATGAGATCGGCATCCTGGTAGACGGAAATATCGTCGCTTCAGGAAGCGTAGAGGAGATAAAGGCACTGACCGGTGAAGATACATTTGAAAAAGCATTCTTCGATCTATATGTAAGGAATCACAAGGAATAATGGACAGGACCGTCAGAGCACTCATAAGGAAGCACTTCTTCAGCAAGGACAGGCTTCACACAAAGGTACCCAATGCTACCTTCCACGTTTCGGTGGGCTTTATCATCATGTTCTCACTTGTGATGCTGAGCCTTACTGTGCCCTGGCTTAAGAACCTTTACCCGAATCCCCATACAAATGAGATCCTGGTGCTCAATGCCCCAGACTCCTACATAGAATTCCTGGAGCAGGAGGAGAGTCCCTCCTATCCCTTCGGAGAGATACTTACCGGCAGGACCACCGATGCATATTTCGACTTCATCCGCATGAGCAAGCTGATGAAAGAAGAGGATGCCTTTATGACCATCGTCTTCCCCAAGGATTTTGACTACTACACATCCAGGGGACAGGAGATGGACATCCTCACCTACTACAAGACCAACCGTCTGGACCACACCAGGTGGAAGGATGATGTGGTGGACTTCCATCTGGAATCCTACAGGGATTACCTCAAGGAGAAGAATAATATACCGGTATCGGAATATGACGCCTTCAATATAAAAGAAGATGCCATGTCCTTCTCAAAGCTCTCGGGAACTGAAGAGTTCCTCCGGGCCATAATAAAGAACCTGTTCCCCATCTGCACCTTTATCATCATCCTGTATCTCTGTATGAGCGCAGGTACGAATGCCATTGCCGGCGAAAAGGAAAGAGGAACGTTTACAGCCATCATCATGAGCCCCGCCCCCAGAAGGTCCATCGCCCTGGGAAACATCCTGGGCGTCACCCTGCACAGTTTCATACCGGCCTTCGTGGGGCTGTTTATAATATGGCTGATCATTCCCCATAAGAATATCTCCGGCCTTATATTCATCCTGCTGCTGACTTTATCCCTGTCGCTTCTTATCGCTTCCATAACGATACTCATATCCATCATGAACGACAATGTCATCTCAGCCCAGACGGCATTCCTGCCGGTATTCCTGGTGCTCATCGCCGTGTGCGTCTCATGTATGCAGGAAGGAAAGAATACCGCAAGGGTCTTCAATATGCTCCCCATCTACGGCCACTTCTACGGAATGGGAAAGACACTGCTCCACGAGGCATCTGCCGTGGATGTCCTCATCTGTACCGGTGTATCACTTATCCTGTGTTATATATGCCTCGTTACATGTGTAAAGCTCCTGGGCAAGGAGAGATATACAGTCTCCATCGATACAGTAACTGCCAAGGAGATCAAGCAGGCTGCCCGCCTTAAGAAAAAGATGAAAGAGGACTTCGTGGCTAAGCCCCGCGCATCAGTATTCGGATATCTGCCTAAGAAGAGGACTCCCCTTTCCACCTTCATATCAGATCAGGTGATGTATCCCCTGGCCATCCTCTCCCTTTTCCAGATGCTGGCCATCATCCCCACCGTAATAAGGTTCATGACGATGCCGGACTATACCGACTATATCGCAGGCATGAGGGACGTTTCCTCCACCTCCGATGTCATCGTCAAATCCTTTGAGGTCATGGGCATATTCATGTCAGATCCCATGTTCCTGATCCTTATGGGAATAGGCTATATCCTCATGATCGACAGATATATCCACAGGGTAATGAAAAAGGAGGGAAACTCCATCTCCACCATCGGTCTTTCAAAGGGAAATATCGCAAGAAGATATCTCACAGGTCTTGGGGTGGGATTTGCCATGATCTCCGCTGTCTTCCTCCTTCTCAAGAGTATGGGACAGCTCAATGTGGTATCAGTTGGAGTGGATATCCGTTATCTTCCCCTGTTCATTGCATATATCTTCATGTGGATCCCCCAGGGCGCCACAGAGGAGATCATGTTCAGAGGTTTTATGATGCCCCGTGTCGCATCGAGATTCGGTATCGCTGTGGCCATGGGATTCCAGTCCCTGATGTTCGCCATCTTCCACGGAATGAACCTGGGCTTCACCTGGCTCGCCGGTTTGAACCTCATCCTCATCTCCCTCTTCTTCGGACTCTGGGCCTACTATTCAGACAACATCTGGAGCACCTGTGCCGCCCATACCATCTGGAA
>CACXGG010000116.1 GCA_902767145.1 Oscillospiraceae bacterium
AACCCATGAGCCAGAAGTTCTTTACCACAGCGGTGTTGGGCTCCATGCCCAGTACCCTGTAGATAAAGGAAAGAAGGCCCGTAAGACCTACGTTAAAGTAAACGGAGTAATAACCTACGCTTCCGTGTCCGAAGCCCAGGGCGCTGGTGATGAACTCATAGAGATTGTCCATGAAGGCACCCTTCATAAAGAAGATGGGGACTATGGTGACGAAAGCGCCTGTAAAGATGGCGATGATCAGCTTTTTGTACTTCTTATCCAGGGGGTACATAAAGAGCATGAACGCCGGGTATATCTTGGTGGCCGCTGCAAGAGATGCAAAGACGGCACCATTGTTCTTTTCGGGATGATATTCCTCATAAAGGGCAAAGAGCATGAAGAATATGATGGTGATCATAAGGTAGTTTCCCCTGTCGATCATGAAGATCGAGGGGGCACTTATGATCAGGGCGGTCATTACCGCGATATTCATGGGGATGTCCTTTTTGCTCCTTCTGAAGCACACGGCAATGACCAGCATGGCGATGACGAAGATCACCACGAGAGCGATAAAGGTAGCCTTTACCTTAGGATCGTAGATGGCATCACCAAGGGGCTCGTGATAGACATCCGGATTGCCTGCCCTGGCGAAAAAATATGCAATGAAAAGTATAAAGGGCGGGTAGTTGGAAAGGCCTGAAAGATAGGGGTTTCTGTCCTTTACCGCCCCGTTGATGGTGGAGAAATCCTTAAAGGCATCCTCTCTGAAGAACAGGAAGCTGCCGTAGGGGTATTCAAGGTGAAGACCGTATCTGCAGATAAGAGAACAGATGATAAATGCCAGATAGACCCCGGCAAATACCGCGAAAAAGAGTATGAGCTTTTTCTTTCTTTCCATCTCACCCTTCATGGTTTAGTCTTCCTTCTTCTCCTCTTCCTCATCAAAATTAAGTCTCTCGGCTTCGATGACCAGAGGCCTGTTCATGATCCTGTCATTGATGTTCAGGATATATTCACCCAGAAGTCCGATGAAGAACAGCTGGACTGAACCGATGACAAAGAGACCGATGGTAACGGGAGCCATACCTGCAGGGAACTGATCCCACCAGATGAGCTTGAGTACAAGATATACAAGAGCGATCAGAAGGCTGATGGCCGAGAAGATCGCTCCTCCTATGGTTGCTATACGAAGACCGATCTTCGTGTAGGAAGTGATGGAGAGCATAGCCGCATCATAGAGCCTGTAGAAGTTGTTGCTCGTCTTTCCTGCTCTTCTCTGGGGCTGCTCGTAGGGTATCTCTTTTCTCTCGAAGCCCAGCTCTGCCACGATGCCGCGGAGGAAGGGCTTGGGATCGTTGAGGTCACGGAGCACCTGGATAAAGCTCTTGTCATAAAGACCGGATCCTGTGAAATGCTCGATCTGCTCCACATCGGAGAACTTCTTGATGAGCTTGTAGTACATGCTCCTGAGGAAGTACATGATCTTGGACTCCTTGCTGGAGGTCTTGATGCCGATGACGATCTTATATCCGTTCTCCCACTCCTTTACGTACTTGGGGATGAGCTCCACGGGATCCTGGAAATCGCACACCATGGATATGGTGCAGTCACCTGTGGTCTGGAGCATTCCGTAGTAAGGTGAATTGAACTGTCCGAAGTTCTTGGCATTGAAGATAGCCTTTATATGCTTGTCCTTCTCGCACATGGCGCGGAGCTTGGGACGTGTCAGGTCCTTTGAGTCATTATCTATGAACAATATCTCGTAGTCGTAGCCCGGGAGGTCCTCCGCGAACATCTTCGTCAGGGCTTCCGCCATGGGCTCAACGTTTAATTCCTCGTTATAGCAGGGTATCAGAACGCTTATCTTCTTCATTTCAAATACTCCTTCCTGTACCATTCGACTGTCTCTTTTATTCCTTCTTCGAAAGAGTACTCCGGGACAAATCCGGTATCCTCTGTAAGTTCACTTATATCGGCACACAGGTACATGACCTGGCCGGGGTAGTAATCCACTTCGCCGAATCCGATATCGAGACCCGGGCCGGCTTCATCCCTTATGGCTGTTATATATTCCCTGAGGGGACGCACGCTTCCGGAGCCCACGGGATAGACCTTACCGTCCACACCCTTTGTGAGAGCCAGGAAAAATGCCCTTGCGGCATCCTTGCAGTAGAGGTAATCCCACATCTGCTCACCCTTGGTGTAGGAAGCCTTCTTTCCTTCCGCCATGGTCTTTATGCCGCTCATTACCATGGTGTGCATTCCGTCGTAGGCACCGTATGTACTGAGGATCCTGACCCAGACATGCTTCAGGCCCAGCTTTTTGGCCTCCACCCTGGTCATCTGTCCTGCACAGAGCTTGCCGATGCCGTAGCCGTTCTCGGGGAAACAGGGTGTGTCAGGTGCCAGCTTGATGCCGTCCTTTACCCTTCCGTATTCAGCCTGGGAACCTGCTCCCATGAAGGCCTTGCATCCGAGTCCTGCCGCGGCCCTTACCGCCTCAACGGAATATCCTACGTTCTTTATCTGGATATCCATATCATTTCTGGAGTCGCCGTGGGTACCGTCCCAGGCGAAGTGGAAGAAGAGTTCAGCCCCGTCTATACCGGAAGTCCTGAGGACTTCGGGAAGGGTGCCTATCTCCTCCATATCAAGTTCCACCACAGTCACGTTTTCGCTGACGGGGACATTTCCTGCCCTGGAAGATCCGGGCCTTATAACGGCGATAACATCATAACCCTCCGTTACCAGAAGGTTTGTGAGGGCTATGGCCAGCATTCCCGTTGCGCCTGTAACTACTGCTCTTTTCACTGGGGAACAGACTCCTTTATGGCATCGAACTCCTCCCTCTCAAGGAAGGGGAACATATCCTCGATGGGCGGGGATACGATCTTTCCGTCGGGAAGGACCTTTGAGGAGAGCTTAGGTGAGAATGTCTGCTTGTCGGAAAGGACGACTTCGCACAGGACGGGATCGTTTCCTTCCAGGACCTCCTTTACCTTAGCCTCTATATCTTCACTGTTATCGATCCTTACATATCTCATCCCGTATGCCCAGGAGAGCTTCTCCAGGTCAGGGAAAGACAGGCCGTTTCCGTCACAGACACCTACCAGCGGGGGCTGGAAGAGATTTGTCTGGGTCTGTCTTATGGAATGGTATCCGTTGTTATTGAGGATAAATGTCTTAAGGTTCATCCTGTTGTAGATGACTGTCTGCATCTCCTGGATATTCATCTGGAAGGAGCCGTCACCATCGATACAGATGACCCTCTCCCCTTCTCTTGCCACAGCACATCCGATGGCTGCCGGGAATCCGTATCCCATGGCTGCGCAGCCGGAGTTGGTGAAGAGCCTGGTGTTCTTCTTTATGTGCATTCCCTGGAAAGTGACGACACATGCGGAACCGTTACCGCAGATAACGCTCTCATCCTCAGTGATAGTCTTGCTCATCCTGTCGATAAACACATAGGGATTTACAGGGGACTTGATATCATCATACTCAGGAAGACATGCCGGGAATCTGGCGTCGATATCCCTGCACCACTTAAGCCATGCATCATGTCTTCCATCGGCCTCATAACCGCTCTTATTGATAGATACGAGCACATCCTTAAGATCTGCATTGATCTTCATATCTACTTTAACTGTGGGCTTTTCCAGCTCGGCAGGATCGATGTCCACCACGATCTTGTAGGCATCCTTCGCCCAGGCCTTGTAGTTATAGCTGATCATCCTGATGTTCATCCTGCATCCTACTACGAAGATGAGGTCACTGCTCTGGACTACGAAGTTTCCGCCTCTCGTTCCAACAGTTCCCGGTCTGCCGCAGTAGTAAGGGTTCTCATCGGGCATGAGATCATGGGCATTCCATGCTGTTACCACAGGGATCTTCAGCTTTTCGGCCGCATCGAGAAGATCCTTTTCTGCTCCTGCCAGCCTTACTGCAGTACCTGCCAGGATAACGGGACGTCTTGCCTCAGAGATCTTCTTCAGGATCTCTTCAGTCTTTGACTCATCGTAGACGGGAGACTCCTTGGCCTGAAGCTCCTTCATCTCATCAGAACCTTCAAAGTGCTTAAGCGTATCTTCTTCGACCTTGGCAGCCTGGACATCCAGGGGGATATCCAGCCAGACAGGTCCTTTTCTTCCGTTATTTGCCAGATACCATGCCTTTTCAAGGTGGTACATTATATCGTTTGGTTCAGTCACCATGACCGCATATTTTGTCATGCATGAAACGGCATCCACGATAGGGAACTCCTGATCGCCCAGCTGCCTTAAGGGAAGCTCGGGAACAGACCATACTGTGGTCTCTCTCTTGACCTGACCTGAAATGACGAACATGGGGATG
This sequence comes from Oscillospiraceae bacterium, assembly GCA_902767145.1. GTDB lineage: Bacteria > Bacillota > Clostridia > Saccharofermentanales > Saccharofermentanaceae > Saccharofermentans. The sequence continues at coordinate 4,330 of CACXGG010000116.1, forward strand.
GAATCAAGATATCCGCCCATTACACCGGTGATGGCATTAGTTCCGCCGGGACCGGATGTAACGCAGCAGCCTGCGATCTTTCCCGTAAGCCTTGCATAGCCTTCAGCTGCGATGGAGCAGGCCTGCTCATGGTGGTTATAGATACATGTAAGTCCTTCGTGGTGACCAAAGGCATCGTTTAAGTGCATAGCTCCTCCGCCGGTGACGGTGAACATATGCTTCACACCTTTTGAAACAAGAAAATCTGCGATTATATGTGCAACTTTACGCATCTTCTTCCTCCCTGAAAAGAGTCATTATATCCAGGGCACGGTCTGCATAGATCACGTGCTCATAGTCATTTATATCTTCGCCTCCGAACTCTCCGAAACCGAAGCCGAAGGATACCGCCGCAAAAGAGGTACCGGCCTTTTCCGCTCCCATGGCGTCGTGGGAACTGTCACCCACCATAAGGACCTTCTTCTTGTCCGAAACGCCGAGTTCCGCGATGCAGAGCTCTATGATGTCGCTCTTTCTGAGCTTGCCCTCATAGTCGGAACCGTAGATGATATCCGTATACCTATCGAAGCCGAAATGCTTCAGGAGCTTCTCGGCATAGTCCTGCTTCTTATATGTGGCGATGGCTGTAGGGATACCCTCAGCATTAAGTCTTTCGAAGAGCTCATAGATGCCTTCGTAGGGCTTTGCCAGAAGGAGGTTGTGATTGGCATATCTGTCGCGGAAATATGCGGCTGCCTCCGTATATCCCTTTTCGTCCAGCCCCAGCTTGTCCCTGAAGGACCATTCGATGGGCGGGCCGATGAACTTTAAGAGCTCACTTTCCGGGAGCATCTCATAGCCGAAGTGTTCGATGGTCTCCTTAACGGAAAGGAGGATGCCTTCGGAGGTATCAAGGACGGTTCCGTCCACGTCGAAAAGTACAGCCTCAAACATCATAGTGGGAATCCGTCACAAAATCGATCTTAAATCCGTCGGAGAGCTTTTTGAGCTCGCCGATAACATAGTCGTTGAGTTCCGAAGCCTCATTACTTGTGAACTCATACTCCATGTCGGGATTAAAGTAGTTGGGTCTGTTATCTACAGCATAACCGTCAAATCCTGCGCAGGATACTTCGGTGACACCGATCTTCTTCAGAAGCTTAAGAAGCATCAGGAAGGAGTTGTCGATGATCTGGGCATTGAAGTCCAGAAGGTTTGAATATCTGATGGTATAGTCGAAGTCCGTTACGGAGCTCGTTACGTTGGAAGTGGCGATGACCTTGTATGTGTCAGCGTTCTTGGCAAAGCTGGGAGCCAGCTGTACCTGCCTCTTCTTGTTGGTAACGAAGCAGTAGTCGGGCTTTATCGTCTCGGGGATAAAGTTGATGCTTATGATCTCCGGATTATTAGCCATGATGAAGGACTCCACCTTGTCGGCCTCGTTCTTAACGCTTGTACCGGGACCGATGATGAGGATCTTCTTGTCCATAAGTTCCTCAGAGAGCTTCTTCAGGTCCTCCTCATCATTTACCTCGATCTCCTGATAGTCGGAGTAGAGCTTTTCGATGAGCTTCTCATCATAAAGGAGCTTCTTGTCTCCCTCCAGCCTCTTGAGGATCTTGTTGATGGCCTTGATGGAAAGGGTCCTCTTGTTCATCAGGTAGCTTACATAGCTGGGATGGCAGTCATTAGATGCCGCGATGTAGAAGAAGAGTGAATATCCCCAGGGTGACTGGTGATAGAAGTTCATTACATTTGCATCGGCAGCCTCCAGGATCTGGTAGATGTCATAATCCTTTCCGTGCCTGCCGTTAAGGTACATGGCGATAAGTTCCAGAGGGCAGTTTCCTGCGCTCTTTCCCATACCGAAGATGGTACCGTCCACAAGGACATTTCTCTCCGTCTTATATGAGAGCATCTCGATGCAGTTTGCATAGCCCAGCTGGAAGTTGTTATGTGCGTGATATCCGAGTTCGATCTCAGGATCGAGCCCTTCATCCAGCCGTGTCGCATAGTGTAGGAGCGTATCGCTGTTGCACAGTCCGTATGTATCCACCATGGATACGGCAAAAGGCTTCACCTCATTTGCAAGACGGATCAGGTCACGGAGCTCGTCGTCGGAATATGATGTGATGGATACGAGCTGGGCAAATACCCTGTATCCCTTCTCCTTGAGCTGGGCGACGAACTTCAGCGCATCCTCCCTGAGGTGCTTTTTGAAGATGACCCTTATGGTATCGATGCATGTCTCGTTTGCGGGGCAGATCTTATCGATGCCGGCATGGCCGTAGTCGATCATACCTACTATCCTGGCGTTGCCCTTGTCCAGGTTTCCGAAGGTCTTCGCGATGGACTTAGCGTCCGGGAAGATGGCCCTGTCAGGATCATAAGGCCTGGCCTCATCGATAAATCCGATCTCTATATAATCCACCTTCGATGCCACAAGGCGCTCGAAGATGCTGACCAGATTGTTTCTTCCGAACTTCCAGTCGTTAACGTAACCGCCGTCTCTTAATGTACAGTCAAGCAGGCTTATCGTTCTCATTTAAATCTTCCTCCGGTTTCTTGCCTTTCTGTCTGTATGCCCAGAACTTGTTCATTACGAAATTGATGGGGATTGTGATCACCATGTTAAGGAAAGGCGCAAGTGATACTGCAAAGTCATATGTATTTCCGAATGTGATGATGCCGAATCCGTTGACCCAGTCCATAACAGATCCAAGATGATCCTGGATACTGAGGATGTTGAGCCAGAAGATCAGGAGCATCTCTGTCAGAAAAAGACCTGTGAAGGAGTAAGAGATATATGTCTTGATGAGTACCTTCCACCAGACTCTCTTCTCACCGCTCTCGTCTTCCTTAAAGACGAACTTGCTCTGCCAGATCCATGCGTTAAATACGCTGATGATAAATCCCATTATGTTGCCTACATGCTCATTTGTTCCAAGAACGTAATAGCAGAATGTGTAGACACCATATGAAACGAATGTATTGACCAGACCTACGATTCCGAACTTGATAGCCTGAAGGATCCATCCGCCTTTTTTCTTGTCTTCCCTGATCTCCTCCGAGATCTCATTATCAGCAGTATTTGCTGCTTCCATATTAAGTTCCATTACAGCTTACTGCTCCAGTGCTTCCTTGATTGTCTTAGCCATGTAGTCGATCATCTCGTCTGTCATGCCGGGATAAACGCCGATCCAGAAGGTATCGTTCATGATACGGTCTGTGTTCTTAAGATCGCCTACCACCCTGTAGCCTTCGCCGGATTCGCGCATCTCGTCGAAGCAGGGGTGCTTTGTAAGGTTGCCGGCAAAGAGCATCCTTGTCTGTACCTTGTGATCCTCGATATACTTGACCACCTTACTCCTGTCTGTTCCCTCCTTACATGTGATGAGGAAACCGAACCAGGAAGGGATGGAATTCTCTGCGGGCTCGGGGAGGATCAGCTTATCCTCTGTTCCCTTAAGGCCTTCCTTGAGCCTGTCGAAGTTATGTCTCCTTCTCTCGACAAAAGAGGGGAACTTTACTATCTGTGCACATCCGACTGCAGCCTGAAGGTCAGTTGCCTTGAGGTTGTAGCCGAAGTGGGAATAAACATACTTATGGTCGTAACCCAGGGGAAGGAGTCCGTACTGCTTGTCGAATCTGTGTCCGCAGAAGTTGTCCTTTCCTGAAGGGCAGATGCAGTCTCTTCCCCAGTCCCTCATGGACCTGATGGCCTTGTGAAGGATAGGGTTGTTGGTGTAGATGGCGCCGCCCTCACCCATGGTCATGTGGTGGGGAGGATAGAAGGAGGATGTTCCGATATCTCCGATGGTACCGGTGAACTTCTCCTCGCCGCCGATGATGTACTTGGAACCCAGGGCATCGCAGTTGTCCTCGATGAGCCACAGGTTGTGCTTGTCACAGAAATCCTTTACGCCCTTGAGGTCGAAGGGATTTCCAAGGGTATGTGCTATCATGACAGCCTTTGTCTTGGGGGAGAGTGCCTCCTCCAGCATGGAAACGTCGATATTGTACTGGGGGATCGTAACATCCACGAAAACGGGAACTGCTCCATACTGGATGATGGGAGCAACTGTTGTGGGGAAACCTGCTGCAACAGTGATGACCTCATCACCTCTGTTGATCTTGCGCTCCTTGAGAAGAGGGCTTGTAAGAGCCATGAAAGCTCCCAGGTTTGCGGAGGATCCGGAGTTGACGAGAGAGCAGAACCTTACGCCGAGATATTCAGCGAATGCATTCTCGAACTGATCTGTATATCTTCCGGCTGTAAGCCAGAACTCCAAAGAGGAATCAACGAGATTTACCATCTCGTCGTGTCCGTATACCCTTCTTGCATAAGGGATGCGGTCACCCTCTTCATATTCCTTGACCCTGTGGTATGTATCGCAGTATTCGGATACCATTCCGAGGATCTTTTCTCTTGCTTCCTGTTCTGTCATGTTCTCAAACATCTTTTCTTCTGTCCTTTCGTATCAACCGTTGATATATTCACTTATCTGTCTGTCCATGATGCCGGGGATATCTCCGCCCTCCGACCAGACCCTGCTCCATTCACAGACCCTGGCCACAGCCTCTTCGATATGCCACCTGGGGCTCCAGCCGAAGGTCCTCTTGAGCTTGCTGGAATCCAGCTTCAGGAACCCTGCCTCATGGGGTGCATCCTTCTCGGATCTGTCCACCCTTGTGATGTTTCCCCACTTCTCACAGAAAAGATCTACCACCTCTCCCGTGGTCCTGCAGTCACAGTCATCCGGTCCGACATTGTACCACGAAGCCTTGGATCTGTCCTCATATTGTTCCTTTGCGATCATGAGATATGCGAACACCGGCTCCAGTACATGCTGGTAGGGTCTTGTGGAATAAGGGTTCCTGACTATGATGTCCTCGCCCTTTATGGCTGCCCTTACGCAGTCGGGGATTATCCTGTCATTTGCGAAGTCGCCTCCGCCTATTACATTTCCTGCCCTTGCGGTGGAAATGGCGGGGGAGTCCTCCTTATCGAAAAAAGAATTCCTGTAGCTGTGGGTCACCAGCTCGCTGCAGGACTTTGAATTTGAATAGGGATCGTAGCCGTCAAGGAGCTCATCCTCTCTGTATCCCCACTCCCACTCATTGTTCTTGTATACCTTGTCAGTAGTAACGTTGAGGAACGACTTTACTCCCGGGTGCTTTCTGACGCACTCAAGGATATTGACCGTTCCCATGACATTGGTCTCATAAGTATAAACGGGATCCTTGTAGGAATCCCTTACGATAGGCTGTGCAGCCATATGGATGACGATCTCGGGATCAGCCTTTGAGAAGGCCTCCTCAAGTGTCTTAAGATCTCTGATATCCCCGATGACCGATGTCATCTTATCCTCGACATCTGCCAGGGAGAAGAGATTGGGTTCTGTGGGAGCCTCCAGGGAATAACCTGTGAGGACCGCGCCGTGGGTTACCAGGATGCGGCTCATCCAGGAGCCCTTAAATCCGGTGTGGCCTGTAAGAAAAACTCTCTTGCCTTTCCAAAAATCCATCTGTATTACTCCTCCCAGACGATCCAGGGAGCCTTGCCCTCAGCGATCATATTCTCAAGTCTTTCCTTGTCTCTCTTTGTGTCCATGCACTTCCAGAAACCTGTGTGGACAAATGCCTTGAGCTGTCCCTCGGAAGCAAGTCTCTCAAGAGGCTTCTTCTCGAAGACCGTGGTGTCATCCTCAAGGTAGTTGAAGATCTCAGGGGAAAGGACCATATATCCTGCATTGACGACGGAACCGTCATCATCATTTTTCTCTCTGAAAGCCATAACGCTTCCGGAATCATCGAGATCGAGGCATCCGAACTGCTGGCCGACCTTGACTGCAGTGATGGTGGCCGTCTTGCCGTGGGCCTTGTGGAACTCCAGCACCTTATCGATGGGTACGTTTCCAACGCCGTCACCATATGTGAGGAAGAAGGGCTCGTCACCTACATACTTCTGGACTCTCTTGATCCTTCCGCCCGTCATGGTGTTGAGACCTGTGTCCACAAGGGTAACCTTCCAGGGCTCCGTGTGGGTGGAGTGGACGATCATCTTGTTCTCGGATGTGAAATCGAATGTAACATCGGATGTGTGAAGGTAGTAGTCAGCGAACCACTCCTTGATGACATACTGCTTGTATCCGCAGCAGATGATAAAATCGTTGAATCCGAAAGAGGAATAATATTTCATGATGTGCCAGAGGATAGGCTTTCCGCCTATCTCTACCATGGGCTTGGGCTTGATAACGCTCTCTTCACTGATCCTGGTACCAAATCCGCCCGCAAGAATAACAACTTTCATCGTAAAGTCTGCCTCACTTTCAAGAATGCATACTAAATTTTATTATACTACAAGTGCGCGAATGTTTCTTCTTTATTTTAAAGAAAAGAGAATGAAGCCATAAAGCCTCAGATATCCGACCACTCCGGGGCAGAAGAAAGGTTCAGGCTCCTTACATAGATATTGAGAGGCCTGTTGTCCGTAGCGTCGGGATTTATGTAGTTGAGAGCGTATACATCGCTCTGGGTGCTTATGGTTATCTTGTTGACGCCTTCCGTGAGGATGCCCTCGGGAACGTTGTACTCCACGAAGCCCTGTCCGTCAGGCTCCACTTTGCCGATGAGCACGTCGTTGATGTAAAGGTCGTTTTCGTAGAAAGTCTGGGCAACTTCCAGCTTGATGCGGTAGTCCCTTTCCGGGTGTGTCACATATACGAACACGTCGCCGCTCTTTCCGAGTATCCAGGTGGCGTCGGGTTCCGGGTCTCCCCAGCCGTTTCCCAGGTTCAGAGGGTTGTAGTCGGAGGTGAAGACGAACTTTCTGTCAGCGCAGAACTTCTTTTCCAGATCCTTCTGGGAAAGATAGTATTTTACCTGCTTGTCCACGTAGTAAAGGCGGTATGCATCAGTCGCCCTGGAGGTATCAAGGGATATTCCCATGACCACCAGATAGCCGATGAAGAGTATGCCGGAAAGGATATAGAGGATAACGCTCTTTGCTTTCATCATATCCCTCCCTTACACCAGATTGGGATCCACCAGGATCCAGTACTTGGTGAGTATAAGTTCCATGACCAGTATCATCGCGCCCAGGAAGGCCCTGGTCAGGGGCTTGAACTTCGAGAATTCATCGGAGAATGCCACTACAACAGTGAAGCATCCGATGGCATATCTGGGCACCGAATAGAAGCTGGAGGATGCGCTGGCCAGAAGGATTATCACCGAGAAGATAGTCTCATAAAAGCGCTTCTGGTTTATGCATGTGATAACGATAAGGATGATGATCAGAAGCGTTGCTATGCTGAGGAAATCCGGGGGGAATTCGTTATAGAAAGCATACTTCAGGTTCCTGATAAGACCGTTGGAATTCTTGCCCCAGGCACGCTGTACGTGAAGGAAGGCAAGGCCGTCTCCCGTGATCTTGGAAAGAAGTGCCATAAAGGAGAAAAATCCCAGGGGCACCAGGCATGTTCCGAAGATGAGTTCCGGCTTTTTTATGTTGGTCACCACAAAGTCCTTTATGTTCAGGAAGATGCTCTTTACAGGGCTCTTCCTGTCAAACGAAGCTGTCTCCCTTATATATTCCTCCACAAGCTCCACCAGTATGACGAAAACGAACATGATGCCCGCATTTCTCGTGGCGGAAAGGAAGGCTCCCGCTATACCCATGGCGATATATCTCTTTGTCTTCAGGAAGTAGAAGCAGAGGGTCAGGAGCATCAGGAAAAGTGCTTCCGTGTAAAGGATCGAAAAGTAGAAGGAATAAAGTCCCAGGGACATGAACGCCACATAGGAATAAGCGGCGAAAAGGGACTTTCTGGTGACCATCATGTACTTAAATCCGAAGTATTCAGCCACCAGGAAAAATACTGTATTTACAGCCTCTCCTATGAGAAGGATATTGTTCTGGTCATTGTTTCCGAAGATCTTCCAGAAAAAGGCGACTATGGACGGGAACAGCGGGAAGAAAGCCCACCAGGCCTGTCCGTTATATGTGGGGGTCGCATGCAGGATCTCCAGATCCTTGCCTATATAGGTGACATACCACTGATACCATCCCGTATCCCATCTGTTCATGGCAAGAAGGAAATTACGGACAGAGGAGTCTCCCGTGGAGCGGGAAAACACAAGATACATGGAGATCCTGGATATCACAAATAGTGCGATCAGGACGATGATGACAGACGAAGGCTTTGTAAGCCTGTCATATATCTTTTTCTTCCGAAGTCCTTCCATGATCAGTTATCTAATCCCCGCGTCTTTATTTTTACGTTAAAGAGGATACATTCAAAGGCTATAAGTGTCAAACCCGCACTTTACTGCTGCAGGCCGCGATAAATCCCGTAAGATCCGTTGCTTCCGGATATACCTCCGAGATCTTCATGGAGGGCACATATCTGGATGCTGCCACCAGGGCGCTTATATCCAGTCCGTGATCTTCTATATCCTTCAGGAGGGTCTCCCACAGGTCCTTATATTCCCTGATCTCACCCACTGTTGATCCGGTGCCTAATCTGTACTCTTCATCGCCTTCCACGAGGGTTATGGATGTCTTACCCTTTATATCGGCAGACGATGTTCCCACATAGATCTCATAGATGCCGTCCTCCACCAGGAACCTTCCGAAGTCCTCATCGTAGGATGCCAGATCTTCTGTCCTGATACTGAAGGTTATGTCCCTGCTCTCCCCGGCCCTGAGGAAATATCTTCCGAAGGCCTTAAGTTCCTTCACAGGCTTATTCAGCCTGGACCTGAGGTCCCCCACATAGACCTGGACAACCTCGGCTGCATCCACAGATCCTTCGTTTTTGAGGGTGCACCTGACAATGATCTCATCACCTTTTCTGAGGCGGTCCTGATCCACCCTGACATCAGATATGGCGAAGCGTGAATAGGTCAGTCCGAAGCCGAAGGGGAACAGCGGTATGATCTTTCTCTTCTCATAGCCTCTGTAACCCACGAAGATGCCTTCTCCGTAGTTACAGGTAAAACCGTCCGGGTAGTTCAGGAATGCAGGCGTATCCTCATATCTCAAAGGCCAGGTGACAGTGAGCTTTCCGGAGGGGCTCACCTTTCCTGTCATGATATCCGAAAGGGCCTTTGCCCCCATCATGCCCGGGTAATATGTGAGGATCACTGCATCTGTATCATCTATGAATTCCGTCAGTACCACAGGTCCCGGAACGTTGAGGATGAGGATCACCTTCTGATCCTGTTTTTTCGCAGAGATAAGATATTTCAGGATCTTCTTCGTCTCATCATCCATCTCAAGATC
>CACXGG010000117.1 GCA_902767145.1 Oscillospiraceae bacterium
CCGAATCGATAAAAGGCGATCGATCGATGACACAGGGCTTTGTCGCCCAGTATGCCGCCGAAGCTGCGATGCAGATCGACGGTGTGGCTGAACTTGTGCCGTCCTTCGCGGTTGCGCTTAAGGAAAAGGCAGGAGTAGTACACGAAGGTAAGGGTGTCAGGGTTGTCTTCGGACAGACCAGGAACGACATCGCTTCCATCACCGTATATCCTGTCGTTTTTTTTGGAAAGATAATCCCTGAGGTGGCCTGGAATATCCAGGAGAGGGTTAAGGAAGATGTTGAGACCTTCACCGGACTTAATGTTGAATCAGTAGATGTTTATGTCTGCGGTGTGAAGGAAAAAGAAGAGGAAGAAGAAACAGACGGAGGTGAAGACGATGAATAGGTTGATGAGGGTATTGATGTTCATATACTCGGTTTTTATTGCCGTCCTGTCCATTATCCTTCTTTATGCTTTTATCGATGACGGTATCTTTTCGCGTATCCTGTCTCCCTTGGCATCCCTTGTAACGAACCCTGCCACCAAGTTCGGATACCTTGCTATCCTTCTGGTGCTGCTCATTACAGCTATCCTGGCAATTTCCAACCTTATCCTTACAGGCAGGCTCTACAGGACTAAGCTTCGTAAGACAGATATCGGTTCTGTTGATATCGGTGCCGATGCCATCGAGAGTATCGCACTTAACTCTGCCAAGTCTGCCCAGGCTGGCATCAAGAGCGCAAAGGCCAGGGTTACATCCGCAAAGAACGGAGCCATCAAGGTCAATATCAGTGCAGTCCTTTACTCAAACGTTGAGATCCCCGCATCCATGTCAAAGGTGCAGGATAAGGTAAAGAAGGATATCGAGAGATATACGGGTATCATCGTTGAGTCCGTATTTGTCAAGGTAAGCAAGGTAGAGGCTATCGTAGCCAGGGTCGAAGGCAGATAATTTATGGAAAGATTATTATCCAAGATATTCGAGAAACTCGAAAATACCCATGCCGGGATACTCTGTGCCGCCGCTTTCTTCGTGGCAGGTATCCTTTTCTGCGTTTTCGGTTTTTTCAAGACATTATTTATCATATTATTCACGGTTGTCGGATTCTTCGTGGGCGCATTCCTCTTTAGTGATATGAGCCGCTTTAAGAAATTCCTCGATAGGATCCTTCCGCCCGGGAGGTTCAGATGAGCAGGATAGAAACAAGAGAATCAGCAGTATTTTTTGTATATCAGTATGAGTTCAGATCTGAGGATATAGATACCCAGATCAAGCTCTTCCTTAATGAGAATCCTCATGTTGAAGAGGATATGGATTATTTTGACAAGACAGTAAGAGGAGTCATCGCTTCAAGGGAGGAGCTGGATGAAAAGATCTCCCAGTTCCTGAAGAAATGGACCATCAACAGGATCCCCAAGCTGGACAAGGCTATCCTTGAGACAGCGTGCTACGAGATCCTGAACTTTGACGATATCCCCGTAAGCGTTTCCATAAATGAGGCCGTAAGGCTCTCAAAGCGTTACGGTACGGATGATTCCTCATCCTATATTAACGGCGTTCTTTCCAGCTTCGAAAAGAGCCTTTGACGGAGATTTTTATTATGAGTGACGCCGTATCCATGATGAATGAGGCCGCAGAGCGCATCGAGCCTTTACTCTCAAAGGTCTTTCCTGAGGACCTCTCATCAGATATCACCGTAAAGGCAGCTTATTACAGCCTTCTTGCCGGCGGTAAGAGGATCAGGCCCACCTTTATGTATCAGGTCACAAAGATGCTGGGGAAGGATCTTTCCTCTGTGGATGTCTTTGCCTGTGCTCTTGAGATGATACATACATATTCACTTATACATGACGATCTTCCTGCAATGGATAATGATGACCTGAGAAGGGGAAATCCCACATGCCATATAAAGTTCGGCGAGGATATCGCCATCCTGGCAGGTGATGCGCTTCTCAACAGGGCTTTTGAACTGCTGTTCAAGGCATCTTTTTCTTCTGAGAACGCTCTTTCCGCAGCTTACAATATCTGTACTCTTGCAGGTATAAACGGCATGATCGGCGGCCAGAGCATAGATGTCTCCTCCGAGGGTAAGAGCATCAGTATCGATACTCTCTATACACTCCAGGAAAAGAAGACCGGAGCTCTTTTAGAGGCGGCTTTTGTTACTCCCTGTATCCTTTTCGGATGCGATGAAAAGACTACTTCTCTTATCAGGAAGCTTGCAGGCCACGTGGGCCTTTCCTTCCAGATAAGTGACGATATCCTTGATGTTACGTCATCTGAATCCGATCTCGGAAAGACTACAGGTAAGGATGAGAGGGACAATAAGTCCACATTTGTAACTATGCTGGGCCTTGAAGGTGCAAGGGCAAAGCTTGACGACGAGATAAGTTCTTCCTATTCCATACTCGATTCTCTGAAGGATATGGGATATGAGACAGATCATATAAGACCTGTCATAGGTTTTATCGCTGAAAGGAATTTCTGATTTGGAATATAAGATCCTCAAAAATGATATGAGCCCCGAATATATAAAGGACCTTTCCTTGGAAGACAAGGAGCTCCTCTGTTCGGAATTAAGAGATAAGATCATCAATACTGTATCTGCCAACGGCGGACATCTGGGTTCCAATCTGGGTGCTGTTGAGCTTACTGTGGCACTTCTGTCAGTATTCGACTATACAAAGGACAAGATCGTCTTTGACGTCGGTCATCAGGCTTATTCCTATAAGCTCATGACAGGAAGGTTCGACAGATTCGATACATTGAGGCAGAAGGGCGGAGTATCAGGTTTTCCCAGGATCACCGAAAGCCCTTATGATGCCTTTGATACAGGACACAGCAGTACATCCATATCAGCTGCCCTTGGAATGGCCAGAGCCAGGGACCTTAAGGGCGAAGATAACTACGTTGTCGCAGTCATCGGCGACGGTGCCATGACGGGAGGCCTTTCCTATGAGGCATTAAACGACCTGGGTCACTCCAGAAAGAAGATGCTGGTCATCCTGAACGACAACGAGATGAGTATCGACAAGAACGTAGGAGGTATGAGCAAATACCTTAAGAACCTGCGTATCAGCAGCGGATACCTTTCCGCCAAGAGAAATACCGAGAACTTCCTTACAAGGAACCTTCCGGTCATCGGAAAGCCCATCATGAAGCTCATGCTGTCCGTGAAGAACTTCTTCAGGTTCGCAGTCAACAAGCAGCAGACCTCCATGTTCGAGGACCTGGGACTTGTATATTACGGACCCCGTGACGGCCATGACCTCAAGGGCCTTATAAAGCATCTCGATGCAGTTAAGGATATCAAGGGTCCCGTACTCCTTCATATCTGCACAAAGAAGGGAAAGGGCTATAAGTTCGCTGAAGAGGAGCCTTCCAGCTATCACGGC
>CACXGG010000118.1 GCA_902767145.1 Oscillospiraceae bacterium
AACACAGGTGAAAAATAGATAGCATTGATCCCCAGCTTCTTAAGATGCGGGATCCAGTCCTTAACTTTTAAGATACGGTGCTCGAGCTTTCCGTCATTTTCAAAAGGTGCACCGCAGAATCCGAGTGGATATATCTGATAAAATACAGATTCTTCAAACCACATATATATACTCCCTCTTACGTTAACTTATTAGATTATATAGTTTTTAGGTAAAAATGTCTTTTACTGAAGCTCTTTTTTGAGCCTTTTAGCCTTGTGCAGACCCCAGACGGCCATTCCCAGGATGATAGCCCATACAGCAAGGCCGCAGAAGAGATTGGTCATAAAGGCGTACGTGGACCACCTGTCACCAAACCTGTTCATAAGGGCCGATTCCAGGATCAGAAGAGATACCAGGGCATCCACGTTTCCGATCTTTCGAAGGGTTATAGTGGTAAGAGAATTGGTCTTATGTGCCTTGGACAGGTTGATCAGGGAAAGCGTAACCTTATATATGGTATAAAAAGCCACGAAAAATATAAGAGCACCCGGGAAATCCCTTACGATATGATGGAAGACCAGGAAGATAATGGCAATTCCAAGGATGATATCCATTACTATGAGCATCCTGTGGGCCATGAGATAGTTCTTTATATCGGTCTTCTCCTTATTTCTGGATATTGCCTTCATACCGGTACCCAGAAGCAGCGAAAACCTCATAATGGTAAGCATTATGTAGTAAAGGCACATGGCCAGATACCAGGGCGACCTTAAGATCGCCGCAGTAAAGCCATTAATGACGATAAAGAGAAGATCGATAAGAAGGGACGGCACAGTGGTAGCCACCGTAAGCGTCGTAAAATCCCTTCTGATAAAAGCGATTATCTTCTTAATGATCTCCATCAGTCATCAGTTACGCATGCTGTGGATGGGAGCCGGGATCCTTCCGCCCCTGTGGATAAAGTCGGCACAGGAGGAAGTATTGACAGCCATGATGGGAGCTCTTCCCAGAAGACCGCCAAACTCAACAAAGTCACCTACTCCCTTTCCGGGAACAGGAATGATCCTTACAGCAGTAGTCTTATTGTTAAAGGTACCGAGAGCCATCTCATCGGCGATGATACCTGAAATGGTCTCAGCAGTTGTATCACCGGGGATAGCGATCATATCAAGACCGACGGAACATACGCATGTCATGGCCTCAAGCTTCTCAAGAAGAAGTGATCCTGAAGCTGCAGCAGCGATCATTCCCTCATCTTCAGAAACAGGGATAAATGCGCCGGAAAGTCCGCCGACGAAGGAGGAAGCCATGGTTCCGCCCTTCTTTACTGCATCATTGAGCATCGCAAGAGCTGCTGTTGTACCCCAGGTACCGCAGGTCTCAAGACCAAACTCCTCCAGGAGCCTTGCGACAGAGTCACCTACTGCAGGTGTGGGCGCAAGGGAAAGATCGATGATACCGAAGGGTACACCAAGTCTTTCAGATGCTTCTCTTGCAACAAGCTCACCTACACGGGTGATCTTAAATGCAGCCTTCTTGATGGTCTCGGCAACAGTTCCGAGATCAGCACCCCTAACTCCCTCAAGAGCATGCTTTACAACACCGGGACCTGAGATACCGACATTGATAACGCACTCAGGCTCGCCGGGCCCCAGGAAAGCTCCGGCCATGAAGGGATTATCCTCAGGGGCATTGGCGAAAACAACGAGCTTTGCACATCCAAGGGCATCCCTGTCAGCTGTAAGCTCAGCAGCCTTCTTTATGGTAACACCCATATCCCTTACAGCATCCATATTGATACCAGTCCTGGTGGAAGCAAGGTTTACGGATGAACATACAAAATCAGTTGTGGCAAGTGCCTCAGGGATGGAATCGATAAGCACCTTATCAGAATTTGTATAGCCCTTCTGGACAAGAGCGGAAAAACCGCCTACAAAGTTAACGCCGCAGGTCTTGGCAGCTTTGTCCAGGGTCTTGGCAAAAGGAACATAATCCTTAGAACCGCAGGCAGCGGCTACGATAGATATAGGCGTAACAGAAATCCTTTTATGGATAATGGGAACGCCGTACTTCTTACTGATCTGCTCGCCTACCTCAACAAGGTTTCCGGCATATCTGCAGATCTTGTCATATATCTTATTGCAGGACTCCTCCACCGTTGAAGCGGCGCAGTCCAGAAGGGATATTCCCATGGTGATAGTCCTGATATCCAGATGCTGCTCATTGAACATCTGCATTGTCTCAAGTATCTCAAAATCCTTAATCATGAATAAAAACTCCTAAATATCAGATCCTGTGCATCTTATCGAAAAGATCAGTATGCTGGATAGTTATGGCAACGCCAAGCTCCTCGCCGAGTGAGTTGAGTTTTTCCTTAATATCAGACTCCTCGATCTTAAGTCCCTGAAGATCCACCATCATGATCATCGTGAAGATATCGTCCAGGATAGTCTGGGAGATATCATTGATATTAATGTTATTTTCAGCAAGGAGCGTGGAGACCTTAGCGATGATGCCCACCTTATCCTTACCGATTACAGAGATAACAGCATTATTCTTACCGGATGCCATATTAATGCCTCCTAAAATATTATTCTTTTTAACAGAGATTATAATAACATACTTTCAGCAATGAGATTAGCACATTTTATGCCGTCAATGGCCGAAGACATTATGCCTCCTGCATAACCGGCTCCCTCTCCAACAGGATAAAGTCCGGGAAGGGCCAGGCTCTCAAAAGTCTCCCTGTCCCTGGGGATCCTGACAGGTGAGGATGATCTTGTCTCAACAGCCGTAAGGACTGCATCTGATGAGTCAAATCCCCTGATCTTCCTGCCCATAAGAGATATTCCGTCTCTTAATGTCTCGATAAATACTTCAGGAAGAAGTTCCCTGAGATCACATGCGGTGACGCCGGGCTTATATGTCGGGACCACTTTAGAATAAAATGTTCCGGACTTTCCCGACTTAAGATCACCATAAGTCATATAAGGAGCTGTTGCGTTGGAGCCTGCCAGTTCATAAGCTTTCCTCTCCAGCATATCCTGATAACGGATACCATAAAGAGGATCATCCGAGGATTCAGCGGGGTCAAAGGGCACCAGAAGTGCGGAATTTGAATTGAGATCATCCCTGGCTCTGTAGCTCATACCATTAGTAACAACAGCCTTTTCAAAGGATGCGGACGGTACTACTTCGCCGCCGGGGCACATGCAGAAAGTATAGAGCTTCTTCCCTGTACATGTATCCACAGCCATCTTATAGTTGGCGGCGCAGATATTCTTATAGGAAGCTGTATCAAATCCGTACATGGCCATATCTATATCGGCTCTGAGATGCTCGATACGGACACCGATGGAAAAAGGCTTGCTCTCGACCTTCAGGATATCCGCATTATCTCTTATAAGATCCCTGCTGCTGTTTCCTATGGCAAGGATCACACAATCAGTATCATAAGATCCTTTATCGGTAATGATAGAGGTGACACCGGAAGGACCTGAAACAAAAGACTTCAGCTCCTCTGAGAACCTGATCTCGCCTCCCAGTGATTCTATCTCTTTTCGGATCCCACGTACGACGTTGACAAGGTTATCCGTACCCACATGGGGGTGTGAATCGTAAAGGATATCTGAAGGAGCACCATATTCCACCATGACCTTCCCGATAAAACCCTTAAGTCCGGAAGAAACTCCGGTATAGAGCTTCCCGTCCGAAAAGGTACCGGCTCCGCCCTCACCGAACTGGATATTTGAAGAAGGATCGATAACGCCCTTTTCCTTATAGGCAGCAACATCACGGGTCCTCTCCTCAACAGATCTTCCCTTTTCGATGATAACGGGGTTCAGGCCGTATCTGGCGAGCACCAGGCCGCAGAACATTCCTGCAGGGCCAAAGCCAACGATGACAGGTCTTTTGGAAGATCTGAAACGCCTTCCAAGGAAAGGTAGAGAGGCAGCAGTATCATCATGCTTTTCCTCGCCTCTGGATATCCTGTAGACCACCTTTATATCGTTTTTATGGCGTGCATCTATAAAAGACTTCTCGATGATAAAATCAGTATTATGGATGCGCTTACTTATCGCATCCCTTACAGAAGGGACATTTCCTATCTCATCAGGTTTAAAGACGATATCCTTTATCATCTTGATCTTCCTGAAATATCATCAGCGCAGGAAAGAGCAGAACTCCAGGCCCACTGAAGATTATATCCGCCGCAGGGACCATCAACATTCACTGCTTCTCCTGTTACATAAAGACCCGGATGTGACTTGATCATAAGGCCTTCAGTAAGAGAGGAAAGCTTAATTCCGCCGCCTGTAACCTGTGCGGAATCAAGATCCCTGGTACCGGTAATAGTAAGGACAAAGGACTTAAGATTAGAGATAACATCGCCTTTCCTCGAAAGTACGACATCGGCAATATCAGAAAGGAGAAGTCCGTTAAGTTTCCCTCCTCTTCTTTCAACTTCAGCACTAAGCTTCTCAGGAGTCATATCCGGGAACATATCGACAACTACAGATGCTGTCTTTATACCTTTCATCCTGTATCTATTAAGGATGCCTGAAAGCTGCATGATACAGATACCGGATACTCCATAATCCGTAAAGAGCATCTCACCTGTCTCGGATGCCACTTCCTCCCTGTCTATAACAAGAGTGACACGGGAATTTATCCTCTCACCTGAGATCTTTCTTATATCGGTCTCACGGACATTCAGCTGCACCAGTGATGGATAAGCAGGAATGATATCAGATGAAGAAACAAATGATGATATGAGCTTATAGGAACTTCCGTCAGATCCTGTCTTTGGATAGGAAGCCCCGCCCCCTGCTATGACCACATTATCGGTCATTATCGAATCATTGATAACAAAACCGTCAGCTATCTTCGTAACATGAAAGTCCGTAATCATATCAACATCGTGAGATCCAAGATAACGGATCATCTGCTCAAGGACAGTGATGCCCTTTAAGGTCCTGGGATAGACAAGTTCACCCTTTGAGATAAGAGAAACACCGAGCACCTGCCCGAAAAACTCCTTCGTATCAGAAACAGGATATTTATCCATGACAGAAGCAAGAACTGACGGATCGTCAGTGTTATATAAAGAGATATCAAGCTCATCATTGGTAACATTACATCTGCCGTTACCTGTCATGAGAAGCTTCTTTCCGGGCTTTGTATTACGCTCAAGAACAGCGATACCGGTCATTCTATTATATGCAAGACGGCAGGCGCACATCAGACCAGATGCACCCCCGCCGATAATGACAGTATTATATTTCTTAAGATCAGATCCCATCTTCGTCAAGAAGAGCGAGACAGCGCTTGAACTTACTTTCGTTAAAAGGTCTTGCTCCCGTATTCTCTATGATAAACTCAGCCATATCCTTAAGGTCAACAACATCTCCGGACTCAAGCTCCAGCTCAAGTTCACAGATGGTATCTTCCTTATCGCCTGCCCTGATGACACCATCATCAAAACAAGCCTCCATCATGCTGTCGCCGAAACCGAACATATAGGTAGTCCTGTTAAAGACAGTGGAGCAGATAGGCTTAAGCTCATCTTCCGTAACACCTTCAAGAAATTCCTCCAGAAGATCCTGGGGATCGTCATTTCCAAAGGCGAGCCTTACAAAATCCTTTATATTGAACCTGGAAGAATCAGATACAACATTCCATTCATATCTCTGGTGAAGGCCATTAGCTGCACCGCCGCCGAACTTGACGGTATGCTCGAACTTCTCACCTTCATCATCATAGAAGGACCTTACCCTTATGGCACCGCCTCTTTTGGCGATCTTACGGTCCACTGTATCAAAGTAGATATTAGTAAGCTTTACAGGTGCCTTTACAGATGTATCAAGGCAGTAATCCGAGAACCACTCGGCATTGATGATGCCAAATAACTCCTCTTTACTGTCAAAAGCCAGTTTTACTTCAGTTTCCATATTTCTCCCTTTTAATAATCGACGGTGTGTACACCACCGGTGGAAATAACAACGAGCTTGTTGTTTCCTATAAATCCTA
>CACXGG010000119.1 GCA_902767145.1 Oscillospiraceae bacterium
AAGGGAAGAGGATGATGAAGATGAAGACGAAGATGAGGATGAAGAGGAGACGGAAGAGACAACTGAACCTGCATCCTTAGTGGCGCCTGACGAACACGGACGCGATAATACTCCGGAGACTGATCAGACCGACAGCCCTGAACCTTCGGAGACTACAGTTATAGAAGTTGATGATGACTATGGTCCTGCCTATATAGAGACTATTAACGACTATATCGATTCCAGCCAGGTGGATCCTGAAAACCTACGCTATGATCTTATCTACATCGACGAAGATAATATTCCTGAACTTATAATCGACTACCCGGGATTTTTCCTTGAAGGTTATACATACAGTGACGGGACAGTCCACCATATCATGGATTACTGGCCCTATGGAGCCATGGGAAATGCAGGTTATTCCTACCTTCCCCACCAGAATGTCATCACCAATTCCAACAACGATCTGGCGGGAGCCCTTATCTGGCAGTCAGTCTGGGAGATCGATGACAACTTCCAGATCGTGAGCAAGCTGGATGATGAACTCAATATCAGATATTTTGAGTCTGAACCTGACGAGTTCTATCCTGAGGACTTCAACAACATCGAGTATACTGACAGCCCGTATTACTACTATGGCACCACCCCCATAACACAGTCAGAATACCTTTCCTATATCCCTGAAGGTGATTACGACTGGATCGGAGGAGTATTCGACTACGATACCATCATCGAGGCCCTGGAGACGGGTGTCATGCCCGACAGGCCCAGCGTCTACTATCTCATGGTGGAGAACTGCACCTGGGATGAGGCACAGCAGAAAGCCGAGGATCTCGGCGGAGAGCTGGCATGCATAGATACTCAGGAAGAGCTGGAGACCATATCCTCTCTTGTCCTTGAATCTGAATATACCAATATCATCTTCTATGTGGGAGCCATAAGGAACAATGCAGGCAATATGGTATGGCTTGACGGAAACACCATCGGGGATTTTGTCTGGTTCTCCGGAGAACCCTCAACAACGGGTGCCACAGAGGATGGAAGGACAGTGGATGAGAACTACGGAGCCGTGCTCTACAGAAGTGACGAGCAGTCACTCCGGCTCATGGATGTTCCCAATGACATGCTGGATGCAGCTCCTTCCTATAACAATATAATCGGATATATCATCGAATATGTGCAGTGATATCGAAGCGGTAGTATTTTCCTTTTACGGGACCCTTGTGGACATCACCACAAACGAGGGAGACCCTCTCCTCTGGAAGGGGCTTTCCGACTACTATGCCACCCAGGGGGCTTTCTTTTCGCCGGAGGGTATACGTAACCTCTTCGTTTCCGAAGTGGAGAAGGAAAGGTCCAGGGCAAGGGAACTCTATCCTGCACGAAAATATATAGACGCAGACCTTATCAGGGTCTTTGATGCCATCTACAAAAAGGGCGGCATCGGAGCCGATAAGTATATGCTGAGGGACACTGCCAGATATTTCAGGGAAAAGTCCACCATATCCGTGGACCTCTTTGAAGGGGCAGAGGATCTTATAGACATGATCCTTGATAAGGACAGGAAGATATTCATCTTTGCCAACGGCCAGGAATCCTTTGCCGAGGTGGATATGAGGACCCTGGGGATAGAGGATCTCTTCGACGGGAAATTCTTCAGTTCTGCCTACAATGTCTGCAAGCCCGATCAGGCGTTCTATGATATACTGCTGAAGGAGACAGGGGTAGATCCGGAGCATATGCTTCTCATTGGAAACGATCTTGAAGCAGACATAAAGGGAGCTAAGGAGGCAGGTATAAGATCCGTCTTCCTTAACCGTTCCGGTGAGGAACTCAAGACCCCCGTTTTCGCAGAACTGATAGTAAAGAACGGTGATCTCAATGAGGTCGCCATGTACTTGGAGGACATCTTATGATCAAGATCGAAGGATTGTCACATTCATTCGGGGACAACAAAGTCCTTGAGGGTGTTGAACTTGAGATCGGGGATAAGAAGGTCCTGGGTCTTGTCGGTATCAACGGTGCCGGTAAATCCACCCTTCTCCGCCTTATTTCAGGCGTATATCATCCCCAGACAGGAAAGGTTTCCTACGACGGAAACGATCCTTTAAAGGACGAGACAAGAAGAAACCTCTTCCTTCTTCCCGATGACCCTTACTTCAACGGACAGACCACATGTAAGAGCCTTATCGAAATGTATAAGGTCTTCTATCCCGAAGTTGACGAAAGTGTCTTCAAGGAGATAGTAAACGACTTTAAGCTTCCCTGGAAAAAGCCCCTCAGGACTTTCTCAAAGGGTATGAGAAGACAGGCTTTCGTAGCCCTGGCCTTTGCCATCGCACCTAAATACCTTCTTCTTGACGAGGCCTTCGACGGTCTGGATCCCCTGGCGAGAAAGAAGTTCAAGGACAGGCTTTC
>CACXGG010000120.1 GCA_902767145.1 Oscillospiraceae bacterium
CTGGCCTGCGGATCAAGAAATCCCAGGGATATAAATGCCCCCGGAAGAGAGGGTGACGGAATTTATTTTGCAGTTGATTTCCTAACTGCCACAACAAAGAGTATACTTAAGTCGAACATGACGGACGGGGACTATATAAGTGCCAAGTATAAGAATGTCGTGATCATCGGCGGCGGCGATACCGGAAACGATTGTGTAGGTACCTCATTGAGGCACGGATGCAAGTCCGTAACACAGCTGGAGATGATGCCACCGATGCCCCCACAGCGCGCTGAGAATAATCCCTGGCCTCAGTGGCCCAAGGTCCTTAAGACCGATTACGGCCAGGAGGAAGCCATTGCAGTCTTCGGACACGATCCCAGGATCTACGAGACTACGGTCAAGAGCTTCGTCAGAGATGATGAAGGTAAGCTTACCGGAGTCGAGACGGTCAGGATCGACTGGCAGAAGGGCGAAGACGGAAGGATGAAGATGAACCTTATCGAAGGTTCCGAGAAAGTCATTCCCGCCGAGCTCGTCCTTATCGCAGCAGGTTTCCTTGGTCCCGAGAAATATATCTCCGAGTCTTTCGGTGTTGAGACGGACAACCGCTCCAACATCAAGACTGAAGGCGGGTCTCATCAGACCTCTGATGAGAAGGTCTTTGCTGCGGGAGATGTAAGAAGAGGACAGTCACTGGTCGTATGGGGACTTAGGGAAGGAAGGGACTGCGCTGAAGAAGTCGACAGATTCCTGATGGGCTATACCAATATGTTGTGAGGTTAGTATGAAGCGGTATCTGGTATTGGAAAACGGGCAGGTCTTCGAAGGCAGTTCCCTGGGAGCTGATGGTGAGGTCACAGCCGAGATAGTTTTTACTACGGCGATGACGGGGTATCTTGAGACTCTCACCGATAAGAGCTACAAGGGACAGACAGTCGTTCAGACATTCCCGCTTATTGGAAACTACGGTATCATCACTCCCGACCGGGAGGGTGAGATCCCCAATGTGTCAGGCTACATCGTAAGGGAAGCATGTGATGCTCCTTCAAATTTCAGATGTGAGATGACACTTGATGAATATCTTAAGAAAAATAACATCGTAGGACTTACGGGCATCGACACGAGAGCCCTTACAAGAGTTCTCCGCGAAAAGGGCGTCATGAACGGAAAGATCGTATCTGAGATCCCCGAAGACATGACAGCCATCCTGGAAGAGATCAAGGCTTATAAGATCAAGGACCCCGTGGAGGAGGTAACAGTCCCTGCCCCTGAAGAGAGGACAGGTGATGAGGTCAGATACAACGTGGCAATGATCGACTGCGGCATCAAGGAAAACATCGTCCGCTGTCTTACAGCCCGTGGATGCAAGGTAACACTGATGCCTGCCTCCTCTACCGCAGATGAGATCCTGGCCCTTAAGCCCGACGGTCTTTTCATCAGTAACGGTCCCGGAGATCCCGAGGATAATGTTAAGACGATAGCTACACTTAAGGATCTTCAGAAGGAGAACATCCCCACCATGGGTATCTGCCTTGGACATCAGCTCCTGGCTCTTTCCCACGGTTTTAAGACAACCAAGCTCAAATATGGTCACAGAGGTGCAAACCATCCCGTTAAGGATCTTACAACGGGACGCGTCTATATCTCCTCCCAGAACCACGGTTATGCAGTCGTATCAGAGTCGATAGATCCCCGGGTCGCTGAGGAATTCTTCGTCAATGTAAACGACAACACAAATGAAGGCATCCTTTACAAAGGAAAGCCTGTCTTTTCCGTCCAGTTCCACCCGGAAGCCTGCGGCGGACCGAAGGATACTGAGTTCCTTTTCGACAGGTTCCTTGAGATGATGGATGAGGGGAGGGATCAGTAATGCCGCTTGATAAGAGTATACGTAAAGTTCTTGTGATCGGTTCCGGTCCTATCGTAATAGGACAGGCAGCCGAGTTTGACTATGCAGGAACACAGGCCTGCAGAGCACTCAGGGAGGACGGTATAGAGATAGTCCTCATCAATTCAAACCCCGCCACCATAATGACGGATAAGACCATGGCCGATAAGATCTATATCGAGCCCCTGACCCTTACCACGGTCAAGAGGATAATCGAGACAGAAAGACCTGATGCTATCCTTTCCGGACTTGGCGGACAGACAGCTCTTACCCTTTGTATGGAGCTGGCTAAGGACGGTTTCCTCAAGAGGAACGGAGTCCGTCTCCTGGGTTCATCCCCCGAATGTATCGACAAGGCGGAGGACCGTCAGATCTTTAAGGATACCATGGAGTCCATCGGACAGCCCTGTATCCCTTCAAAGGTGGTCAACGATGTTGATTCCGCACTGGAATTTGCAAAGGAGATCGGTTATCCCGTTATCGTAAGGCCCGCCTTCACACTGGGCGGCTCCGGCGGCGGTATCGCTTCTGACGAGGAAGAGCTCCATGAGATCGCAAGAACGGGTCTTAATATGTCCCCCATCACCCAGGTGCTCATCGAAAAGTGCATCTCCGGATGGAAGGAGATCGAGTTCGAGGTCATCCGTGACAAGGATGGAAATGTAATCACCGTCTGCTCCATGGAGAACCTGGATCCCGTAGGTGTACATACAGGAGACAGTATCGTTATCGCTCCTGCAGTCACCCTTTCCGACAAGGAATACCAGATGCTCAGATCAGCATCTCTCAATATCATCGAAGCTCTGGGAGTAGAGGGAGGATGTAACTGTCAGTTCGCTCTTCATCCCACATCCTTCGAATATGCAGTAATCGAGGTAAATCCCCGTGTATCAAGATCATCTGCCCTGGCATCAAAAGCAACGGGTTATCCCATCGCAAAGGTTGCCACAAAGATCGCCCTGGGATACCGTCTCGATGAGATAAAGAATGCAGTTACAGGAAATACATATGCAGCCTTCGAGCCTGCCCTTGACTATGTGGCAGTAAAGTTCCCCAAGTGGCCCTTCGACAAGTTCGTATATGCCAAGAGGGACCTGGGAACCCAGATGAAGGCTACAGGTGAGGTAATGTCCATCTCCGACTCCTTTGAGAGTGCCCTTATGAAGGCCGTCAGGGGAGCAGAGATCTCCGCAGATACATTAAGGCTTTCCAAGCTGGCATCAGCTACAGACGAAGAGATCCGTGAAGGTATCGGCAGGACAACTGATGAGAGGATCTTCTATGTTGCAGAAGGTCTCTACAGAGGATTCTCAGAGGATGAGATCCACGAGATCACCAAGATCGACAACTGGTTCCTGAGCAAGATCGGAAACCTCATGAAGTATGAGAAGACCATCGCTTCCGGCCTGGATGAGGAACTCTATGTAAAGGGTAAGAAGTACGGCTATCTCGACCGCACCATCGGTAAGATCTCCGGTAAGAGCACAGAAGAGTATAAGGATGCCATCGAAGTCACATATAAGATGGTAGATACATGCGCAGGAGAGTTCGAGGCTGTTACGCCATACTTCTACGCCACATATAATGCTGCTTCGGCAGGCGGAGAGAACGAAGCTGCCCTTCCCGAGGGAGAGGACAGAAAGACAGTCATCGTTATCGGTTCAGGTCCCATCAGGATCGGACAGGGTATCGAGTTCGACTATGCTGCTGTTCACTGCGTGCATTCACTCCGTGCCCTGGGCTACAGGGTAGTCATCATCAACAATAACCCCGAGACTGTTTCAACAGATTTCGATACAGGTGACAGACTCTACTTTGAGCCCCTGACACCTGAAGATGTCCTTAACATCATCGATCTTGAAAAGCCTGTGGGAGTAGTTGTAGCCTTCGGCGGACAGACTGCCATCAAGCTTACCAAGACCCTGGCACAGAACAACATAAATATCATCGGAACATCTGCTGATTCTATCGATATGGCAGAGGACAGGGAGAGGTTCGACGAGCTTCTTGAAAGACTTGATATCGCAAGACCCAAGGGATTCTCCGTCCTTACAAAGGAGGAGGCTTTCGAGGCTGCACATACTCTTGAGTATCCCATCCTCCTTCGTCCTTCCTATGTTCTCGGCGGACAGAATATGACCATCGCCTTCCACGACGAGGACGTCAATGAGTATATGGATATCATCCTTGCCCAGGGCATCGAGAATCCTGTCCTTATCGACAAATATATCCAGGGACGTGAGATCGAGGTTGATGCCATCTACGACGGACACGATGTCCTAATCCCCGGTATCATGGAGCATATCGAGAGAGCAGGTATCCATTCAGGTGACTCCATCGCCATCTATCCTGCAAAGCATATCTACGACAAGATGGCCAAGAGGCTGGTAGATACCACAAAGGCACTCTGCGAAGGCCTGAGCTCCATCGGTATCGTAAATATCCAGTACATCGTAAAGGATGACAAGATCTATGTTATCGAGGTCAATCCCAGGGCTTCAAGAACAGTTCCCTACATGAGCAAGGTTACCGGCGTCATGATGGTAGACTGCGCCATCAGGGTATCCCTGGGCGAAAAGCTGGCTGATATGGACTACGGTACAGGATTCTACAGAAAGTCACCTTACACATGTGTAAAGGTACCCGTTTTCTCCTTCGAGAAACTGACGGATGTAGATACACAGCTGGGACCCGAGATGAAGTCCACCGGTGAGGTACTGGGCGTAGGCCGTAACCTTTCCGAGGCTCTCTACAAAGGCCTTGTTGCCGCAGGCTACAAGATGTACAAGAGCGGCGGTGTTCTCATCACCGTAAGGGACAGCGATAAGTCCGAGATCGTGGAGATCGCCAAGAAGTTCGCAGCTCTGGGCTTTGAGCTCTATGCCACAAAGGGTAATGCTGCAATGCTCAGAAATTCCGGACTTGAAGTTACGGAAGTAGCAAAGATCCACGAATCTGATACGAATAACACCATATCCCTTCTTGAGAGCGGAAAGGTCAATTACATTATCTCCACTTCCGCCAAGGGAAGACTTCCTGCAAGAGATTCCGTCAAGCTCAGGAGACGTGCGGTCATGCTGGGTATCCCCTGCCTTACTGCTATCGATACGGCTGATGCCCTTGCAGACAGTCTCATGAGCAGATACAGCGAGATCAATACAGAGCTCGTGGACATCAATAACATGAGAGAGAAAAAGAAGAAGATCAACTTCACCAAGATGCAGGGATGCGGAAACGATTATATCTACATCGACTGCCTTGAGAAGATGGTGGCTTCACCGGAATCCCTTTCCGTCTATATGTCAGACAGGCACTTCGGTGTAGGTGGTGACGGTATCGTCCTCATCGCTCCCTCAAGAGTTGCAGACTGCCGCATGATCATGTTCAATCTGGACGGTTCGGAAGGCAATATGTGCGGTAATGCCATCAGATGTGTCGGTAAATATATGTACGACGTGGCAGGCCATAAGAGAAAGCACATGACAGTTGAGACAAAGAGCGGCATCAAGAAGCTGGAGCTCATGACCCTTGGTGATGAGGTCGTCAGGGTAAAGGTAGATATGGGTAAGGCAGAGCTTGCTCCCGGGAAGATCCCCGTTGCCCTGGAAGGCGACATGATCGTAGACCGCCCCGTAAAGATCGCAGGAGGCGACTACAACATCACCTGCGTATCCATGGGTAATCCCCATGCAGTCGTATTCACTGATATGGTGGATGTACTCGATCTTGAAAAGCTGGGACCCAAGTTCGAGATGGATCCTCTCTTCCCTGAAAGGGTCAACACCGAGTTCATCAAGGTCATCGACAAGAATACCCTTAAGATGCGCGTATGGGAAAGAGGTTCAGGCGAGACACTTGCCTGCGGTACCGGCGCCTGTGCGGCAGTCGTAGCAGCCTGCCTTAACGGCTTCTGCAATAAGGGGGAGGATGTCCGCGTCATCCTAAGAGGCGGTGAACTTGTCATCAGATATACTGACGAAGCAGTTTACATGACAGGTAACTGTGAGAAAGTATTCGACGGAAGCATCGAGATCTGATCATAAAAACAAAATATAAAGCCGTCCC
>CACXGG010000121.1 GCA_902767145.1 Oscillospiraceae bacterium
GATCCGGTTCTTTTGTTAAGATATCGATGATCTTGTTGATCTCCTTATCCGGGTCGTCCCACCAGTCCATGGTCCAGACTCTGTGAAGTGTCCATCCCAGTCCCTGAAGGACGCTGATCTGGGATATCTCCCTGTCTCTTGCGGTCTTGGAATTCCTGTAGGGGATACCGTCCAGAAGGATACCAAGTTTGTACTTTCCGGGATCTTCAGGATCTATTACGCCGATATCGATCTTATACTCGGAACGGCCAACGGATCTGACTGTCTCATAACCCTTCTCGCTAAGTCTCTTTGCGATCTCATCAGCGATGGCCTTCATGTCCTCGTCATTCTTGAAGAGGGTGTTCTCTGTGACTGCCATCTCTCTTCCTTCTGCGAATTCCAGGAAGGATCTGAGGGCGATAACGCCTTCTGCACTTGTCCTGGAGATATCGATCATCTCGGGAGTAAGAGTGGAGAAGACCTTCATCTCATATCTGGCACGGGAGACAGCAACATTAAGTCGTCTCCATCCACCGTCGCGGTTGAGGGGACCGAAGTTCATGTAGACATTACCTGTTTCGTCAGGACCGTAGCCCACGGAGAAGAGGATAACATCACGCTCATCACCCTGTACGTTCTCCAGGTTCTTGATGAACATAGGCTCCTCTGAATCGTATGCCCATCTCTCAAGTTCAGGATCGTCCTTACATGCGTCCTGGAGAAGGTCGTCGATCAGGTTTTGCTGGTTTATGTTGAAGGTGACGACACCCACGCTTCTCTTGCTGAGCTCTTCGTCGTGGCAGCGCTTTTTCAGCTCTTCGATAACAGCTTCCGCCTCGGCCTTATTTGTTCTGTTCTTGCCTCTGTCGAAGATACCTTCCACATGTACCATAGTGACCTTGGATTCCCTGTCGTTGACGGAAGGGAAGGTGTAGAGACGGTTCTCATAGAACTTGATGTTACTGAATGCGATAAGGCTCTCATGACGGCTTCTGTAGTGCCACAGCAGGTGGGTCTGGGGCATGGAGAGTGCAAGGCAGTCGTCCAGGATGCTCTCCAGGTCTTCCTCCTCCAGATGGTCTTCATCTGTCTGTTCAGCCATGAAGAAGGATGTGGGAGGCATCTGCTTAGGGTCTCCTACGATAACTGCGCTCTTACCTCTTGCCAGGGCTCCTACTGCCTTACATGTGGGGATCTGGGATGCCTCGTCGAAGACTACCAGGTCGAACATATCAAGGGAAGGATCCAGATACTGGGCTGCTGACAGGGGGCTCATGAGCATACAGGGACAGAGCATGGGAAGAAGGGTAGGAAGATCCTTGATGAGCTTTCTGATGCTGACTCCTCTTCCGCCACTTCTGATGGCTCTCTGAAGGATACCGAGCTCTGAACTCTGGGCAGCCTGCTTTGTGAAGTTGGGTACATTTGCTGCCAGCTTGCAGTAGATCTCTTTTCTGGTGAGCTCCATGACTTCCTTATCGAGCCTTGCGAACTGTCTTACCTTGTCGTCGAACATGACGCCTGAGAAGGAAGACAGTACCTGGTCGCTGTCGATGGTCCTGATAGAAAGGCTCATGGCGATCTGTCTCTTAAGAGCTCCGGATACATTGTCTGCAGAGATCTTACCTTCCCTTACAGCCTTTGTAACTGATGTGAAGCCCTCGTCGTCCAGCTCCTTTGCAGCTGCGTTAAATCCGATCCACTCCTTGAGGGATCCTCTTGCGCCGGAGATGTTCTCATATGTATCGATCTGTGAGATCAGTGTTTCTGTTTCTTCAGGCTCTCTGATCTTGAGAAGTTCCGCGTAGTTTTCTTTTGCGGTCTTATATTCCTCGTAAGCTGTCTCAAAGCTTCCGTAGTCGGGAGCATTTTTGATGGCTTCAAGGTTTGCCTTGTAGAGCTGCTGAAGCTTCAGGTCGTTCTCCAAAGTGTTCTTATCTACTGATGATTTTGAGTGTTCCTTAAGGCCTTTTGTGATGGCGTTCTTGGAGAGCATCTTAGGCAGGAACCACTTAAGTTTTGCCTGGGAAAGTTCAGCTGAAGCAGCCTGGGAATCGTACTCCAGGAAAGAGTCTTTCCATCTCTTGGAAAGCTCGGATCTGATCTGCTCTGACTTGGCTACAAGTTCCTTCTTGGATTCGATGTCACCGGAGATCTTATTGATGTCTGCCTGGGTCACCTCAGTTCCGGTGATGGGCTTTGCAGCTTCGTTAAGATTTCTGATGGCATCTTCTATCTTCTGAGTATTCTCGTCCAGAAGGCTTCTGAGCTTCTGGGAGTAGGTGATGTCTGTTACCTCCTTGAGAGGGCTGTCCTTTATGTCGCCCACAAGTTTCATGGAGGACTGGAGCTTCTCTGCCAGAAGGACTGCGTTTGAGATCTTCATCTTATCCAGGGAGTCCAGAAGGGCGTCGTCGGCGAGACCTATGTCAGGGGAGTCGATATTCTCCTGGTACATATTGACCATCTCGTAGAGGGAAAGGCCGCTGTCCCTTTTCAGGTGAAGGGCCTTTGAGTAGGCATTTAATTCCTCGCGGAGTGCCTTGATCTCCGTTGCCTTTACCTGGTACTCCTCGGGAGTGGTGGCAGCAGTTATCTCGCTGGCTTTCTGAAGCTGGTCCAGCACTGCTTTCTTCTTGGCCTTGTTGGAGTGAAGCTCCAGGCAGAAGGGCTGAAGACCTATGTTGGAGAGCCTGTTATAAACGACCTCAAGGGCAGCCATCTTTTCTGCTACGAAAAGAACTCTCTGTCCGTTGGCAAGACCATTGGCGATCATGCTGGTGATGGTCTGGGACTTACCTGTTCCGGGAGGGCCGTGAAGCACAAAGCTCTTTCCGGCGGCAGCTTCCCTTATGGCGAAAAGCTGGGAGGCGTCTGCGGAGAGGGGAAGGAGCACGTCGTCTTCAGAGACAGTGTCTCCGATCTCCATAGGCTCTGCGTCCCAGGTCAGTTTTCCTTCGATAAGGCTCTTAACGATAATATTCTTTTCCAGTTCCTCAGATCTGTTCTTCATGTCGTTCCACATGACGAACTGGGAGAAGGAGAATATGCCGAGACAGCATGTGTTTACTACATCCCATCTCTTCTGGCCCATGACTGCCTGACGGACTGTGGACAGGATGACGTTGATGTTATGTCCGTGCTCGTCCTCGGGAAGTTCGTCCAGACCTTCGATGATTATTCCGAAGTCCTGCTTCAGCTTCTCCAGGATGGTGATGTTCATCTGGGCATCGTCGTCACGGAGACGGACCTTATATCCTTCGGTGATGGACTTTCTTACCAGTTCAACAGGTACCAGGACCAGGGGAGCATATCTGGCCTTCTGGCTGATGTCGCTCTCATACCATTTGAGGAATCCCATGGCGATGTAAAGGGTGTTGGCACCGTTCTCCTCCAGGGATACCTTGGCGGCACGGTACAGATCTTTTATCTTCTGGACCAGCTCCGCTTCAGTTGCGGAGGATCTGACTCTTCCGTTTGAAAGTTCACTATCGAGAAGGGGCCCTACGTTTTCCAGGGCGGATATGGATTCGAAGGTGATGTCCTCTGCTGCTACTTCGAACTCAGCAGGCTTGGGATGGATATTAAACTCCCTGCCTTCGTAGAGGAAATCCTCGAACTTTTCGATGGAGGGTACCAGGAAAGGAACGAAGGACTTGGTGAGCCTTAAGTTGATGAGGCTGTTTCTAAGTCCCAGATCCAGGAGCTTTCTCTCCCAGGCTGTCTTTCTTGTGTATTCTTCGGTGTAGAGGCTGTCGGTGGTGACAGTGATCTTTGATCCGACTTCGGAGGGTGCGGAGGTGACTTTGTCTGCATCCACATCGTCTCTCTGGATCTTATATCCCTCACCGGTCATGATCCTGATAGGTAGGGGAGCGATATTACTGAGACGGCATCTCTTAACGTCGATGATCTGGGTGACCTTCTTCATCATGAGCTGGGTCTCGGCAGTTTTTCTCGCATTATCGAACTCGTTCTTCTGTTCCCCGGCACACATCATGGTGCACTCTACGATAGCCATCTCGTTGACGCCGGCGGCGATCCTCTTGCTGACTGCAGCCGCATCGTCGGTGACGGGCTCGGAGAGCTTCAGGTCCTCAAGCCAGAGACCGGTGAAGACATGGTCCTCGAAAAGCACCAGGATAGGATTTAATCCCACTGCCTCAAGGCAGGCGGCATAGAGAAGGGACATATCAAGGCAGTTGCCCTGCTTCTGGTCCAGTACCATGTCGCAGAGCCTTACTCTCTGGCCTTCGTTAAATGTGGGAGGGACAGTTACATAGATGATATTCTGCTCCTGGATAGCTGCGAAGATGGCGGCAGCCTGCTTCAGGCACCTGTCCGGATCTTCTGTCTGGTATGCGTCAAAGGAGCCGTTTCCGGTCCAGCTCTGAAGGTGGTCGGAGGCTCTTGAGATGATACCTGCTATCTGGGGATGGTTGGGGGTTATGAATGCGCTTAAGTATTCCACATAGGAGGAGGTTCCTGCCCAATGGTCGAAAGGAAGGACCATGATGGTGGAATCTGCTGTTGCTTCTTCTCCGTTTGCTTCAAGGACGAAGCTGATGTTGACGGAGAACCTCTCTGTGCTGTTTATGAGCTTTTCGGCATCTATCAGGGGCTCTACTCCCGATACTTCGTATGTCTTTCCCCCGGGGATCAGGTCGATGGGGACTTCCAGGGGCTGAAAGATATCAGGGTTTGAGGTGACCTTCAGCACGGCTCCGGAGATATCCTCTCCGCCGTTCTCGATCTTCACTGATCTGATCATCTTTTGGCCATTGATGAAGAGCGAGTAGTTGACTGTGCTTA
>CACXGG010000122.1 GCA_902767145.1 Oscillospiraceae bacterium
AGAACTTCCGCAGTTGATAACTAAGATCTTCATATTATTAACTCCTTAAATTGATTTCTCTTTATGCTTCCTGAGCCTGGACTGCAGTGATGGTGACTGTACCTACGATATCATCTGCATAGCAGCCTCTGGACAGATCGTTAACGGGCATTGCAAGACCCTGAAGGACAGGACCGTATGCGTTAGCCTTTGCAAGTCTCTGGACCAGCTTATATCCGATATTACCTGCCTCGAGGGAAGGGAATACAAGAGTATTTGCATGACCTGCGACCTTGCTGTCAGGTGCCTTGAGCTTACCTACCTCCTCAACGAGAGCAGCATCAAGCTGAAGCTCACCGTCAACGATGAGCTCGGGATACTTCTCGTGAGCGATCTTAACTGCCTCGGATACCTTTGTGACATCATCGTGCTTAGCTGAACCCATTGTGGAATAGGAGAGCATTGCGACCTTTGCTGTCTTTCCGGAGAACTGCTCGAAGGAATCAGCGGAGAGCTTTGCGATCTCAGCGAGCTTGGGTGAATCGAAGTCAGTATTTACTGCGCAGTCAGCGAAGATGAAAAGACCATTCTCACCGAGAGTGCAGTCAGGGACCTCCATCATGAAGAATCCGGAAACAGAGGAAACGCCCTTCTTCATCTTAAGGAGCTGAAGAGCGGGGCGGATAGTATTACCTGTGGAGTGGCAAGCGCCGGAAACTGCACCGTCAGCATCGCCGCACTTGCACATAAGGCATGCATAGTACATATAGTCTGTCTCCATGAGCTGCTGTGCCTTCTCGGGAGTGATGCCCTTCTTCTGTGCGCCTTCGATAAGAGCCTGTGTCTCTTCTTCGGAAAGGCCCTTCTTCTCAGCCTTGGCCTTTGCAGCTGCCACCATGGTATCAACACCGCGGAGCTCGATGAACTTATCTATATACTTCTGCTTATTCTCGTCATTAAAAGGATCTACGATCTTTGCGCCGGAGATATCATATCCCTTGCCGTACTTCTCGATCTCCTCGGGTGTTCCGATGATGATGAGATCTGCTATACCTTCTTTAAGGATCTTTTCTGCTGCATCGAAAGTCCTCGTATCCATTGATTCGGGAAGAACGATAGTCTTCTTGTCAGCCTTTGCTTTTGCCTTGATTTCGTCGATAAAAGCCATAAGTCTTCTCCTTTATATTATTAATAAGTAAAAATCACCAATTCAGTATACTCTTCAGGAGAAAGCTTTTCAATTTGAAATCACCTTACGGCGAGACAAACTTCCAGGTTTTCCCTGGCGACGAAATAATACCTGTCGTCAAGGGATCTGTATACCATGCTCAGTGCCGGGCTGGAGGAATAGGTGGCCACCCTGCTGCCGATCCTGGAGCAGGCATTGGCATAAAGGTCCGTATCATCGGAATAAAAGCCGATATACATGATATCCACGTAGGAATCCACAGCCTCTTCCCCGTCCGTCTGGCCTGTTACCAGATAATATTCGTCATACAGAGTGCCCAGGTTCATCATATTATTCTTGACCCAACTGAAGCTGTCCTGGGGAAGGCTGTCCACCTCCGCCAGATTTCTCATGGTGCGGATGGAATCCACCACATTGATGGCTGCGGCCGTATCCTTAAAGTAGACATAGCTCACAGTGCCATCCTCAAGGGTCGTATATGCATAGGCATAAAGGGGTATATCATCTGATGCCCTGGCATCGAGTACCACCTGAAGGTTGCGGTCAAAGCTGCCCTCGGGAAGAAGTCCGTTCTCCTCCAGGGACCGTATGAGATTAAGCCTTATGGAGGAAAGCTCCACACCTGAAAAAGAATAGAGCTCCGTCTCCTCTGTACCTGCCGGGGCCTCCAGTGTTGAATGCATCGCTCCGTCAGCATCGGGCTCCAGAGTTGAGACAAATCCGGAATCCTGATAGGAAGCGGCAGAAAGATCAGATGCTGCCACCATTCCGTTCTCATCGAAGAGCCTGTCGATCATCTCCTTGATGGCCCTGTAGTCATCACTGGTGCCGTAAGCGGAATAATAGGTAACATATCCTTCCAGCCATGCCATCTGTTCCGAGACGCTCTGTCCCTCCACATCGAGCCTGGAAATAACTTCATTTTTAAGGGTCACCGCCGCGAACCTGTCGCTGTCCCTGACATAAGCCTTCATAAGAAGTGCCTGGTCGCTCAGAAGATAGATCCCTGACTCCTCCTTGGGCTCCGTGGTGAGCCTCCCCTCTATCATGTACGTGGAAGGGATCAGGACACCGTCATCCCCGTTTTCCAGCATCAGGTCCTTGATCCTGGACCACAGGTAGTCACCGGTGATATTGTAGTCGGAAGCTATGTCCTTCCATTCAAAGGAGATGGTCCTGGTCTGCAGGGTGATGGCACCGGCATTGCCGTAGGTCCTGCTGTACCAGATATATGCACCTCCCAGGATGAGAGCCGCTGCGGCAATGATAACGATTGTGGTGATCTTTTTTCGCATCTTTATGTTCCCTGCATTTTTGAATATAATTATATCCTAAAGGAAAACAAAGGAAAGGCAAAAATGAGAGTAATAGGGATCGTCGCAGAGTTCAATCCGTTCCACAACGGACACGAGGAACTCATAAAGAGAGCCAGGGAAAAGGTGGGTGACCCAAGAGCAGTGGTCATGTCCGTCATGAGCGGTCCCTTTGTCCAGAGAGGCCTCCCTTCCGTCCTTCCAAAGCACGTAAGGACAGAGTCCGCCCTTAAGTGCGGATGCGATGTCGTCCTGGAGATCCCCTTCACTTTTGCCTGTGCCCCTTCGGAGCGTTTTGCCCACGGAGCCATCGAACTTCTCTACAGGACCGGCGTAGTAACGGATATCGCCTTCGGCGTGGACTGCAAAGACCCCGACATCCTCTACGAACTGGCGGACGTCGAGCCCGACGAAGACGTCCTTAAGGACCGTCTGTCCTCCGGCATGAACTTCCCCGCCGCCAGGAGCGAAGCGGTCCTTGCAAACTTCCCTGACGCAGACGAAGCAAAAAAAGAGATAATAAGGGATGCCCTGAGGCAGCCCAACTCCATCCTGGCCCTGGACTACATAAGGGAGATAAGAAAGCAGAAAGCCGGCTTTAAGATCCACATGATCAGCCGCACTCTGGACAGCTCCGCCACCTCCATCAGAAACGATATATACGGACTGGAAGACAGCAGAAGTGTAGCCACTCTTGCAGATACCCTCATGGGAAAGATCCCCGACAGAGCCCTGGCAGCATACCTCTCAAAGCTTGGCGGATACTGCCATATAGCAGATATGGAAAAATACATGGAAAACATCTGCCTCGAAGTGGAAAGGACCCCTGACACGGAAGGCACCGCCTACATGGGAGACAGTCTTGAGGGGCATATCAGAAATACCCTGGATGAGGCAAGGAGCTGCGGTTTCAGGTCCATATCCGAAAAGCTGGCCACAAAGCACTTCACCATGCCCAGGATCTACAGGGCCATGTCATCACTTCTTACAGGACAGACAGAAGACTACATAGAAAGAGAAAAGCACCTTCAGTACATAAGGGTACTGGGCTTTACGAGAGAAGGCAGATACTGCCTTAAGATAATGGGAAAATGCGCAAGGCTTCCAGTGATCCATAACTGCTCCGATGCACTGGAGCTCTATTCCGGAAACGAAAGGCTCAAGGAGCAGTTCGAACTGGACCTTCTGGCCAACAACATCCAGGCAGGGCTCCTGGGTCTTAAGAGAGACTACGAGTGGGAGCTCCCCCCTGTGATCTCAAGATAAAAAGGGATAGATATTTCTAAGTATCCCGAAAGCGATAAGACATACAACATATATACTTGCCGCTATGGTATTCACCAGACGCGGTAGACGACCTATCCTGGAACCAAGATAATAACACGCTTCGGAAAAGACAAGTTCCAGAGCCAGAAAAGGCAGTGTCAGGAAAAGGAAGGAATTAGCTTCGAAGGCCCCCGGGATATCCAGACAGAAAAGACGTACAAACAGGGTGGTAATGCCACAGCCCGGACATTTCCACCCTGTAATAAGCCTTATGGGGCACGGGATACCAAGGCCCGTGAACCTGACCCAGATACAATAGACTGTACCCAGCAGAAGGACCGCTGCATAAAGG
Source organism: Oscillospiraceae bacterium (assembly GCA_902767145.1). Taxonomy (GTDB): domain Bacteria; phylum Bacillota; class Clostridia; order Saccharofermentanales; family Saccharofermentanaceae; genus Saccharofermentans. Next base: position 4,100 of record CACXGG010000122.1, read on the forward strand.
CGGACCCTCTTTCTTATCTTTTCAGAAAGATCTTCATCCATGTCTGATGGCTTTGTTGATCGTATCCTGCATAATGGCATGGTTTACGATGGCAAGCTCGAAGATAGAAAGGATCAGGAAGATGATGTTGTAGTTTCCGTCAGGGTTTCCATTGATCTTGTCGACCTGCTCCCCCATCTTAAAGTTCCAGAAGAAACCATAGATACCGCATGTAATGATACAGAAAACGATAACAAGAACGCCGTCTGTATATTCCTTCTCTCCTGCCAGCTCATTGATCTCCTTGTTGAGCATATACATCCAGTAAAGACCATAGATGCCGCATGTGATAAAAGTAAGTATTATGCATACAACGATGTTCCTGTCCGTTCCTACCCCTGCCCTCACATTGGGAGCACTGTAGGAAGAACCGGAAGAATGATCATCAGAAGATGAGATGGGAACGATAGGGGCCGCATCCACCTTGGGAGCAGATGTCTCTTCCACCTCCAGAGGCTCGACTGCCGGTGCCTCAACTGTTTCCTTTACTTCTTCTACTGCCTCAGCAGCAGCTTCCTCAACTTCAGCAGAAGCCTCTTCCACTGTTTCTTCAGCTGTCTCTACAGCTTCAGCAGTGGCCTCTTCCACGGTCTCCGCAACTTCCTCTGCTGCCTCTTCGACCTTCTCAACTGCATCCGTCATGGAAGCTCCGCAGTTAGTACAGAACCTTACATTATCTTCAACCTGTGCACCGCACTCGGGACATATCTTCATTTCTTTATCCTCCGTTTATATATACTACAGACTAATATATCACAACGCGGTCTTCCGCAGCACTTTCCTTTGAACAGGAATACCTGCTTTGTGCAAGATATTGCCATTTTTATGCAATGTGTTCGGATTTCGAGAATTTTACGGAAACAGGTATTATCATAGGAGCATAAGAAAACGTTTTCGATCAAACTAAGTGAGGTCACATAAATGAATATCAAGATGATGCTTGATCCGGATGATCCGATGAGAGATGCCCTTCAGGGGATGGGAATAACAGACGATCCCGCCTCCGAATACTGTATCTTCAGGAAGAGCAGGAACGTCGGTTATATCCAGGGAAGAAAAGAAGACCAGACATTCTATGTGGATGTAAAGACCCTGATCTTTATCGAGAGCCTGGGACACGATATCATCCTTCACACCAGGGATGGGGCATACCGTTCTTCAGAAAGACTGAAGAGCCTGGAAAGCATTCTCGACCCCGGCAGGTTCCTCCGCATCAGCAATTCGGTGATCGTTAACCTGAAGGAGATCAAAAGGATAGAATCATCTGTATTTCAAAGATTCGTGCTTCACCTGACAAGTGGTGACCGTGTGGATGTGACCCGCAGTTACTACTATATCTTCAAGGAAAAGATAGGGATATGAAAGGAGTTTTTTATGGTTATCTTATCAACATTGATCACTTTGCTCATAGTATTTGCTTTATTTTCTGTAATTCCCCTGATCGTATGGTTTATCTACAAGAGGCTGTTCGACCGTCATGCAAATACCATGCTCTCCGGGGAAAAGAAGGGGAAAAACTGGCTTCCTCCGTTTGTGGTAGTGCTCATAGCCTTTGCAGCTGAGGTCATCATCCTGTTGGGATGTATCGCCATACTCAGGACCGACTTCGCTTCAAAGACTGAAGTCTCAGGACCTGATGTCGTTGAGCTGGAAACCGTGGAAGAGGGGGAGCGGATCATCAGGCTTGTCTTCCCCGGATACAATGAATCATACTGCCTTGGCGGCACATGGGGCGTGCTCTACGCACCTGAAGAGGAGATCGTCCTGGAATATACGGATGAAGACGGCAAGCTCAGTGAGCTTACATACCGTATACCTCTTGAGGACGAGGGTGCCTTCTACATGGAATCAGACAGGATAGGGATAATAACAGTTGAGATAGAGGAGATAGATCCGCAGGATGTGACATCTGTTCATCTCCGCGGAGTGGATGCAAACGGGGAATATATCGATAATGCTATGGATATAGAGTTCGATTAAACGAAATAAAAAAAACGACAACAAAAGACCGCCGGGAATATCCAGGCGGTCTTTAAAGTCTTATTAGTCAGTCGGGATTACTTTTCCTGAGCTGCTGCCTTTGCAAGACGTGACTTTGTTCTTGCTGCTGCATTCTTGCTGATGTAACCCTTCTGGGCAGCCTTGTCGAGAGTCTTCTGAGCATCCTTCAAAGCTTCTGCAGTATTCTCACCTGAAGCAACGGAAGCTCTGGCCTTCTTGATCTCAGTACGCATCTGGCTCTTCTTCATCTTATTTGCAGCTGTCTTCTTCTCTGTAACGCTGACACGCTTGATCGCTGACTTAATGTTAGGCATCTTGTTTTCACCTCCATCGTTCGGATTTCTTTTAATGCACCGAGTGATTTTATCATGTTTGATTTTTCTGCGCAATAGGAATTTAACCGAAAACGCCCTTTGTAGCCTCATAGAGGGCGATACTTGCGGCAATAGGCAGGTTCAGACTGTC
>CACXGG010000123.1 GCA_902767145.1 Oscillospiraceae bacterium
TAAGTCGTGGCATAGACGGGACACGTCTGGGGACATTTTGAATGGAGAAGAACTGAAAACTCTGTGCAGTTGAGTCTTATTCTTGGTATAATATCAGATATATCTCATTGATCTTCTTGATGATCAGAAAGGAAGTCTTTATGGGTTTTGTTGATAAGACATTCAAAAACGGTGAAGTGATAATCAAGGAGGGCGATATGGGCAACAGCTTCTTCTGGCTTGCCAAGGGAAGTGCTCATGTATACGCCAATCAGGGATCCAAGGATCAGTTAAAGCTCGCCACCATCGAAGAGGGTGAATTCTTTGGTGAGATGGCCATCCTTGAAGCTTATCCCAGAAGTGCAACGGTAGTTGCCAAGGGACCTGTCCAGGCAGTGGAGATCCCCGGAAATGAGATGAAGGGCTTCTTTGAAGCTAATCCCGATACCATCGTTGAGCTCATGAAGCATCTTGGTTCCAGGATCCGTTCCATGACAAAGGATCTGTACGATGCCAAGGCTCTTCTTAAGCAGATGCAGGATGCAGACGAGGGCAAGAAGAAGTCACTGTTCTCCAAGATCAAGAAACATATGGATGTATATCAGGCAAATAAGAGCAAGCTCAACGATCCCGGTGAAGGAGACCTCCGTGCTGAATATGAGAAGTTTAATGGACTGGGATCTGAGAATGTTAAGTCCTACAGAAAGGGAATGTATGTCTTCAAGGACGGTAAGCTGGACAACAGCATGTACGTTCTCTTAAACGGAAGCATCGGATTCTTCACAGGCTTCCATACTCCTGACGAGCTTCGTATCGATGAGATCTCTGATTTCGCTTTCTTCGGTGAGATGGGTCTCATATTTGACGATCCGAGAGATACCACAGCTGTTATCGAGGAAGACGATACAAAGGTCGAGATCATCCGCAGGGAGGATATCGAGTCCATCTATCAGGCATGCCCTGACAAGATCATAATGATCCTCCGTCATCTGTCTTACAGAATAAGACGTCTCAATATCGACTTCCTTGCTACATGTAAGGAGATCACTGAGAATTACGACAGCTGATAACATTTCATTAAGATGATCATCGACTGTAATGTTAATGATGGTTCAGTGATCAACATTACCATAAATAACGTATCATGTGATGTTGCTTCGGGACTCGAAGTATACAGATCTCTGGAGGAGTTCTGTGATTCAACATATGGAGATACTTTATATGAGATGGAAGACCGCACATCTCTGGATTGTTCGGCATATGCAGGTCCCAATGGAGAGGAAGTATTTATCATGGGCGGATCCTGGAGTGATACCGGATTCCCCGGACAGTTCAGCTTCGCTGTATCGATTCCTTCGTGATATCACATAAGTTTTGAATAATGACTAATTAAACCGCCCAAAAATGTTGGGCGGTTTTTGTTGCTTATGGTTTATTGTTTTGTTTTCCGAAGTATCCTATAATTTATATGAACGTGTTCACAAAGAGGTGAAAAGATGCCGAAATTGATCGACAATCTCAGGGAGGATCTTATAGCCGCGGCCCGTATGCAGATGCTGGGTCCCGGAGGCTATGACTCCCTCACCATAAGGAGCGTGGCATCCTCCTGCGATATAGCAGTGGGAACTTTCTATAACTATTTCAGTTCAAAGGATCATCTGGCAGCCTGCGTTATGCTGGAGGACTGGGATGATCTCGTATCCCGTACCACAAAGAAGATAAAGGGAAAGCCCCCTTTGGATGGCATCGGGAAGCTCTTTTCCATGATAAGTGATTTCAGCCTCAGATACGGAGAGGTATGGTCCCAGTACAGGGCGGTTTCCGGTAAGCAGACTGTCGGGGAGGACTACCGCCACGGTCTTGTGGTGCAGGTACAGCAACTGGTGGCAGGACTATTCGCATCTCCTGCCCCTTCCGCGGATCTCACCACCTTTATAGCGGAACTGCTGCTCCGATTCGGATCTGACGGACACACGGATTATAAAGATATAAGACCATTTATCGAGAAGCTCTTGGCATAAAGGAGGAATGTTTATGAGCAGCTTTAAGGACCTTAGGATAGTAGATAATTTCTACCAGACGTCTCTTTTCTTTCCCATGCCTACGGTACTCATTAGTACCCTGACCGAGGATGGGACTACCACAGTGGGACCCTACAGTCTGGTGCAGCCTTATTATGTGGCAGGGAAGGATTATTATGCCATGCTCTTGAATGCAAGAAATTCCTCGAATACGGCACAGAACCTGCTGCGCTCGGGAAAGTGCGCTATCAATTTTGTGACGGATGACAGGAAGACCTTTAAGGAAGTGGTACGCCTGGGATGGCCCGGAGATACTCCCGAGGAGAAGATGAAGGACTGTAAGTTTACTTTTGAGCCTGGTCTTGCGGAAGGCGATGACAGGCCCCAGGTGGTGAAGGAGGCATTCCAGGTCATCGAATGCACCTGGATGAGAGAACTGGACGGAGCCGATAGGGACCTTCCGGGACAGCTGGATGGATATGAGCCTCCTTACCATGATTTTAACGGTATAACTTCCAAGTTCGGTGCGACATTTATCCTTCGTATCGATAAGATCCTCATGAAGGAAAAGTACTATAACGCCATTATTAACGGAGTCCGGGCAAAGGATTTCCCGAAGATACCCGTCGATTACGGATACAGGGACAGCAAGAATTTTTGGTATGCCAGGTTCAGCAGAGCCCTTCCGGAACTTCTTCCCATCCGTTCCACTACTGTTGCCAGTGTTAAGTATGCGGCCGACAGGATCGACGACAAGATCAAGTTTACTGACGAGGCATGCGCAAAGCTCGTTAATGTTCCCAGGATCTTTCTTCCCACTGTCCTTAAGGGATGCGTGGCCTGGGCCCGCGAGAATAATGTGGAGCTCATAACTGCGGAACATATGGACATCATCAATGACAAGAGATCAAAAGAGAAGAAAAAATAAGGAGGCATGAAACATGAAGGTATTACTTGCGGGAGCGTTCGGACATCTTGGAGAAGATATCCTCAGATCGCTGGTAAGAGAAGGACACGAGGTGGTTGCGGCTGACCTTGTGACAAGGGAGATAGAAGGCCTCACAGGCTTTTCTCCCGTGAAGGTGGATATGACTGATAAGGAGTCACTTAAGGGACTGTGTGACGGATGCGATGTCGTCATCACCACCGTTGGACTTACAAAGACTTCCGCAACAGTTACAGCCTATGACATCGACTGGGGAGCAAATAAGAACCTGGTGGATGAGGCTAAGGCTGCAGGGGTAAAGAACTTTGCATATGTATCAGTCCTTAAGGCTGATAAGGCTCCCCATGTTCCCATGCTGGATGCCAAGGCTAAGCTGGAGGAGTATCTCAAGGCAAGCGGACTTACATGGGTCATCTTCAGACCTACGGGTTATTTCTATGATATCGCCCATGTCTTTATGCCCATGATCGAAAAGGGAAAGGTTACCCTTCTGGGCAAGAAGCCTGTCCGCGCCAATGTAGTGGATACACCTGACTTCGCCGACTTCATCGTTGAGCATATGACAGATGACGGCAAGACATATAATGTCGGCGGCAAGGAGACATATACATATGAGGA
>CACXGG010000124.1 GCA_902767145.1 Oscillospiraceae bacterium
CCCGGCCGATCTTATAGGAGAGCTTTCTGCAGGCAAGATACATGGATCTTATGGTCTTTCCAATGGCCTCATTTACATAGGAAGGGACGACCACCGAGACTATGCTCATTTACCCACCCTGTATGATCTCTTCTATCTTGTCTACTATGAGCTTTGCGGCATTGCCCTTCTCATAGCATCCCTTATCCTCCAGGAAGTCCTTGACCCCCTGCTCATATTTCTTCATGTCAAATCCGGAGACATTCTTTACGAGTTCAGCGTTATTTCCTGCGATGGGGAAAGGCGTGCTGTCGATGGGATAATAGAAGCCTCTTGCCTGGTCATATTCTGCGATATCCGGAGCGTAGAGGAAGATGGGCCTCCCCGTCAGGATAAAGTCATATACCCAGCTGGAGTAGTCTGACATACCGATGTCGATGGCAGGCAGGAGTTCCTGCATATCGCCGTATTCAGAAGCATCGATGAGCCACTTCTTTCCCTTGGGAACCTTTCTGAACTTTCTCTCCTTATGGTGCCATCTTACAAGGATCACCCAGTCGCCGCCGAACTTCTCCTTCAGGGCATCGCGCAGGGCACCGTAATCGATATCCTCATATCCGGCCATACCCTCCTCCCTGAAAGTGGGAGCGTAGAGGAATACCTTAGTGCCTTCCTCAAGACCGTATGTCTCGAAAAGACGGTCCTTCAGCTTCCTGGTACCCTCTTCATCGAAAAGGATATCGTTTCTTGCATGACCATACTTGAGGAAAGGCGTATCCTGCCAGAAGGTAGTCCTGAAGACATTCTCCTCAAATCCCGAGTTGGTGATACAGAAGTCCGTATACTTATTACACTTTGAGGCTCTCTCAAGCCATACGTCATCGCCGGAGAGCTTCTTGATGCCAAGGCTTCCGTGCCATGTATTCATATAGATCTGGCCCTCGCGCTTGGGCACGCCGTAGATAAAGAACTCCAGGGCATTGTCGATCCAGATCCTGGAGGAAGCAAGCTCCCGGAACATCTGTACCGTACCCCTTCGTACCAGCCTGATACCCTCAGGGTAGAGTTCCTTTCTGATCCTTCCCACATTGGGGATACCCCAGACAAGATCATAGGGCAGCCCCCTTCTCAGGATCTCATCAGCGATATATCTGGGATTACAGATATAGTTGCTGTCATATGTCATGAAGAAGATCTTGTCCTTCTGGATGGGGGTGTTCCTGTATTTTTTCGCCCTCTTCTTCATGGCCATGTTCATATCCCAGCCTTTGACCTTCTTCTTGAAGTCCTGGTTCTTATACTTAGGATTGTTAGTCCTGAAGATATGGGCAAAGAAAGTTCCCTCCAGCTTATATCTCTCTATCTCGGAGAAGAGGGATGTCTTTTCGGTCTTCTTCTCATTGGCTCTTGTGAACTTGAGCATCTCGGGATAGATCCTGGAGCAGTTATCATTATCCTTGTAAACGAAGAAGTCGTCGGCACGTCTTACGTACTCATCCTTCATCTTACATCCGTTCTTCATATACTCTATGAGAAGTTCCACCAGCTCTTTGTTATCGTGGCAGATCTCACCGAAGGACATGGTGTCATAATGATATGTTCCCTCCTCATAATGGGTGGGCATATCCTTGTGGTGAAGATAGAGCACCGGCTTTCTCATATATGCAAAATCGAACTGGACACCGCTGTAGTCAGTGACCATGAGGCTTGATTCGCAGAAGGCCTTTTCATAACTGAAGTCACCTACGGAAGGGACGATCTCCACGAACTCGTTCCTGTCAAAGTCCCGGAGCTGGGGGCTTACGATGGGATGGAGCACATAGAGGATCTTATATCCGTATTTCTCAGCTGCTGCAATGAGCATTTCGTCATTTATCAGGCTGTTATAGATCTTGTAGTAATCACTCTCCTTGAAGAGGGGATTATATTCCCTCTCAACACCCTCGTTTCCGTTGGGAGCAAGGGCTGCCTGCATCCTCCAGGTGGGGCTGATGAGGATCTGCTTCTTGTCGCAGTCCTTAAGGCCGTCATATCTGGGGACACCGGTGAGCTTCAGGATATCCCTTCCCGCATAATCGTAGACGGGACGGTTCAGGTTCTCGATCTCATAGTTTGATGCGCAGAAATAAAGTCTCGTATTGTCGCGGAGCCTGTTCTGGGCCACTGCGATCTTCTGGATGGACATGCCGTGCTGTACGCAGGCAACGGAGAAATCCACCAGATCCCTTATATAGGATGAGGTCTGAATGGAGTAGTCGTTGAACTCGAAGACAGTGGAGTTTGATACGATCACAAGATCGCTGTAAAGGAAGATGAGCCTGTGCTTTATGCTGCCCCTCACCAGAGGCTTGTAGCCTTCAGCCTTAAGGCGCTTATAGTCTGCAGCCTTCCTGTCGATGAGGTAATACTTGTCTATGCCGTCATCCTGGGCACAGGAATACTTGTAGATATATTCAGCGGAATCACCGCCCTTATAGATCTTGTCGAAGAAGAGCCATATGGGTCTTTTCTTCATGAAGGGCTTAAAGAAGAAATATGCCAGCCTTACGAGCCAGAAGATGAAGGCCTTCTTATCCCTGAAGCCCTTGAAGAACATCTCGAAGCGGAGCCTCTGCTCCTTCTTGAACCTGGAAAGGCGGCCGGCCTTCTTCACCAGGATGGAGTTCTGGTTATGGATAGCCATGAAGTTCAGGTCATCTGACCTGAAGCACCAGTAGCAGTTCCTGAACCTCTTGGAAAGCTTACTTGTGTGGGATCCGAAGGTGATGGGTATTACCATCCTTCCGTGTTCGTTGTTATATACGAACCTGATCCTCTGCTCGTTTACATCCTCCAGCTTAACGTCAGCCTCGAAAGCCAGTCTCTTGTAGATAGACTTTCCGAAGAGCTTTGTATGGGCATATCTCTCAGTCAGCTTATAGGGAACCGGAACGTCGTTCAGCTCAACGCCGAAATCGCCCTTTCCGTTGAAGTAAAGATCAGAGACTTCGCAGTCCAGGTGCAGGACACCGTCCTTACATTCCATGTAGATGATATCCACGCTCTGGCTGGACATCATATTTACAAGAAGGTTCTGCTTGCCGTAGTAGAACTTGTTCTTGAAATAATAGAGGTCGTATCTCAGATCCTCGTCATCATACTTGATCTTGAGCATCAGCCTGTGGACGCAGGGATGCTTTCTGATATAGGCCTGGTTATATGTATTCAGGATGACGTCATCCTCCAGAAGATCCAGGACAGGCTTCCAGGACTTGAGGTAATCGTATGCCTCTTCCTCGGGAACGACATGCTTGTTCCTGTTGTTGGTATTGGCCTCGGTCCTGGTACACAGCTCATAAAAAGCCATATGCTGGATGATGGTGGGGATCCTTCCCTTCTTTTTATATTTCTGAAGATAGGGCACCCAGAAACCATTCAGGTCATCATAGTAGAACTCCCTTTCATAGAAGGGCTGGAACAGCCTGAAATCAGCATCAGTCACTCCGGCAAAGGAGTAATCAGTATCCTGGCTGAACATCATTATATTGGAGCTGACTGCCAGGTCATAAAGATATGCCTTTTCAGCATCATAGACCGCAGTCTCATCCATATCGTGGGTAGTGAAATAGTCACCTCTGATCCAGGTTCCCCGGAGCATCCTGGGGATGGTGGAGAACATGGTGTCAAACCTGATCTCCCTGTTGGGGACTATTGGCTTATAGAACTTTTTCTTTGCAGGCTTTTTTGCAAAGATATCATACTCACCGTTGACGGAGGAGATCTTGGCCGGCATGCTCACCATATAGTAGTCGCCGATCCTGGGGCTCTTTGAAGTCGCCCTCATCACCATCTTGGAAAGATAGTTCCTTCCGAAGGTATCTCCGGCCTCCATGAAGGTTACTAGTCCTTTCCTGGAAACGATCTTATTGGCTCTGTTGAAGTCCTTTGAAATACTGCCGGAAGATATATAGAATACACCGCCCTTATCAGCGGCAAAGCTCTTAAGATAATCCTTTTCCGAGGGTGCAAAGACGATATATCCCACGTCCTCACGGAAATCCTGGGCCAAAAGGGAATCCAGGGTCTTCCTGTTAAGATCATCCCTCTCGGACATAAACAAAAGAACAGCCAGTCTTCTGCTCTTTATCGACGCTTCGTTCTCCAAAGAAACTACCCCCGTAATTGGAAAGTTTACATTTGGATTTATATTATCTCAAAGAAAAAAGGGTGTCAATTTAGACGCCGTGCCCCTCAGAGCTCAAAAGGCTCGAAATATATATGATGCTCCCGCTCTTTTTCGGCAGGGATATCCTCATAGTTTCCGTAGAGGTTGTGAAGATAGTCTGACGTTCCTCCGGGAACATATGCCTTCACCCCTTCAAAGGTCACCTCCGAAAGGGTAAGGTAAGGATCTCTTTTATATGTCTCCCCGAAAAAGTGGAGCCTTCCCGTGGGGATAGTTATGAAGCGGGAGCTCTCAGACCTGCACTTTGAATACCAGCGGTCTCCACGGGCCACCATCCTGTCCAGGGATCTTCCGGAGTAGAGAAATCCAACTGCCTTCTTAAGAGCGGTGACGAAGACCAGCTTCCTGCTTCCGCTGTCCTTTGCAAATTTAGTGAGAAAAGCCCTGTCCCTATAAAACTTCCTGCAGGAAACGGCAAATCCGAAGTACATGCATCCCACTCCGTGCCACCATCTTCTTACAGGGTTATCGTATGTATCCTCGATGACAAATATATCCACCGGAAGTCCGCATTCGGAGTTTCCGTGATCATCCCTGTTCCTTACGGATGTTCCCTTCATCCTGATCTGGGTAAAGAGAAGATTATACCCTTCCGTCTTCCCCGGAGTCCTGATCCAGTATTTGGATCCGTAGTTTTCTTCTATGGACAAAAGGAGCTTATCAAGTGAATCCCTGGTGACCATAAGGTCTATGTCGTCATCCCAGGGGATGATCCCGCCGTTTCTCACAGCACCCAGGGCAGATCCGCCGCCCAGGATGATCCTGACTCCCGCCTTATCCGCTGCATCCGAGATATCAGTGAACATCTCCTTCAGCTTCTGCTGCAGAAGGGTCAGCTGTTCATCCGAGATCTCTACGCTTCCCGGAATACTGACATGACGTATCTCATCGGCGGTGGAAAAAGCTGCCATCTTATTCTTCCCAGTAAGCTATGAGCCTTCTGAACATATCGGGCAGGTCATATCCGGGAGTCCATCCAAGGTCTCTCATCTTCTGTCCCGACAGTCTCATCTTTGTCTCAGGGGGATATCCGTATTTATTGTCAGTAGGGATATCGAAGATCACTTTGATCTTTCCTTCTCCCAGGTCATCAGCCACCAGGGAAGCAACCTCCCTGATCATCATGGAAGTATTCTCATTTACGATATTGTAGGACTGTCCTGACTCACCCTTTGTGAGAAGGGTAAGGATGCCCTCCACCACATCTGCCGTATAGCAGTAGTTGCCTACTGAACCGCCCTTTGTATGAAGGACGATATCCTCGCCGTTTATAAGGGATCTTGCGAACTGTGCAAATACCCTGCCGTCAGTGGAAGGTACTCCGGCACCGAAGGTCTGGGCCAGCCTTGCCATCTTTACGGGTACTCCGAACTGGGAATGATATGAGGAACAGAGAAGCTCGCAGATCCTCTTTCCCTCGGAATAGGAGCTTCTTACATTATGGACATCGATATATCCCAGCTTCTCCTCAGTGATGGGATTGTCCTCTTCCTTTGTGGACCCGTAGACCTCCATGGAGGATACATAGACCACGGACCTGACATCACATCTTCTTGCCAGCTCCAGTACCTGTCTCGTTCCCTCATAGGAGATATGGATAGTCTCCACAGGATTCGTGACCATATACTTTGATGTGGTAACACTGGCGCAGTGGATGATAAAGTCGATCTTTCCCTCATAGGAGATCTTATCCGTGATATCTCCAACGATGGCGGATACGCCCTTTGTCTCCATATCATCACCAAAGATGCCTCTGGCCTTTTCGATATTCCTGATGGCGATAAGGATCTTTATCCCTGCACCGCACTCCTCGTTAAGGCACATAAGCGTCTTTACTATGGACATGCCCACAAGTCCCGTGGCACCTGTAACGAGCACCGTGGACCCGGAGAGCATCTCCCTGTCATATACATTCGAGGCGGCCACCGCCTTTAAGTCTTCAATTAAGATGGATCCCATCAAAGATCACCCTCCTTCTTCATATCTTCCTGAAGTTCAACCATGGCCTTAAAGACATAGTAGTCCATGGGCGTGGTGATCTTTATGTTCTCCACGGGACCTTCAACGGTGTGAAGGACCGTTCCGTAATGCTGCATCAGCATGGCAGAGTCGATCATCTCCTGAGCCCCTTCCTCCAGGGACCTTCTGTGGGCCTCAAGGATGTCGCTGAGGATAAAGCTCTGGGGAGCCCTGGCCAGCTTACATACCGATCTGTCGGCAACCTTGGCGATATTGCCTTCGCTGTCCGTCTCGATGATGGTCTCGATGGCAGGTACCACAGTAATGGCATTGCCGTTCTTCCTTACGCTCTCTATATTGTCGCTGATGAGCTTATCGTTTATGAGAGGCCTTACGCCGTCATGGATAAGGACAACAGTATCAGAAGGATCCTTTGCCACCTTATCCCTGATCTCATAAAGGCCGTTTCTGATGGAGCCCTGACCTGTAGTGCCTCCGGGTACTATAGATGCCACCTTGGTGATGCCGAACTCCGAGAGCTTGGACTTAAGGTGGTCTATCCATCCTTCGATACAGACAACGACTATTGCGTCGATCTGCGGATGTTTGTCGAAATGTTCAATAGTATGTACGATTATGGGCTTTCCGTTGAGCTCAAGGAACTGCTTGGGAGTATTACCCGAACGCATCCTCTTGCCGGTACCGCCTGCAAAGATCAAAGCAACATTCATAAACTTATCTCCATACCTTTCTGATCGGTCTATTTTATAACAGACCCCTGCATTTATCCAATATAAAGTAGGCTGTCCTGACTGAAGAAGTTCCCTTCTCATAGCATCCCTTGGAGCTCAGGAACTCATCGCAGGAAGCTTTGTACGTTTCATCCTTAAGATCAGCAACAGCTTTCAGAAGGCCCTCGTTATCAGTCACCACCGGGAAGGGAGTAGTCTCCAGCGGATAGTAAAATCCCCTGGTGGAAGTATATTCATCCTTATCAGGGCAGTAGAGCACCACCGGCCTTTTCAGGAGCACATAGTCATATACCCAGCTGGAATAATCCGATATGGCAAAGTCAGCGCAGGCCATGATCTTCGACATGTCCGGGAAGCCTGATACATCGATGGCATCAGGTCCGAAGTCGTGGTGGGAATTTCGATCCCTGGGATGGACCTTAACAAATATCCTCCACTCATCCCCTGTCTTATCTGAAAGCTTTGAAGCCACTGCCTTCAGGTCGGGAAGCTCTATATCCAGATCCTTTCCATCCCTGAATGTGGGAGCATAAAGAAGGATCTTACAGCTGCTTTCCGGATCCAGGCCGTACTTTGAGAACACTTCCGTCCTGGCAGCGCTCATCCTCTTTTCGTCGAAAAGGATATCGTTCCTGGGATGGCCCTCCTTAAGAAATTCCGCCTTTTTCCAGAAGGTGTTCCTGAATACGTCTTCCTCAAAGGTACTGTTGGTGACAAGGTAGTCCGTTATCCTTCCGCACCGTCTTGCCCTCATCTTCCAAAGGAAGTTTCCGGAGAGCTTCTTGATGCCCATGCTGCCATGCCAGGTGTTTATGTAGATCTGGCCTCTTCTCTTGGGCATAAAATACCAGGCGCAGTTGACGCCGTTATCCAGCCATATACGTGAAGTCTTCATCTGACGGAACATCTCTTTGGATCCCCTGACCACCTTGTTGATACCGTCGGGAAAAGATGTGAGATCGCTGTTTGAGGAAACGGCCCATACTATCTCGGGGCGGCCGTCCTTTAAGAGGAGTTCCCGTGCTATGGATGCGGGATTACAGGAAAACGAATCATCAAATGTCATGACGAAGATCTTGTTGTCCACAATAGGTTCCCTGTAAAAAAGGGCTGTAGAA
>CACXGG010000125.1 GCA_902767145.1 Oscillospiraceae bacterium
ATCTGCCAACACGGGCATAAACACCCTCTCGGTCTCCCTGTGGCCTGCGATGATGCTCCTTATCCCGTACTCGGAAAGAAGGACTGCGATATGGTGCTTGATCTCACCTGAGACCACCACATCAACACCTGAAGAAACAAGGGCAGGAATAGACTCCTCGTCAAAGGCTCCTCCCTGGGCAAATACCCTCTTCACCCTGCTGTTCAGGTCATTTATGGTAATGACGCCCGTAACGTCCAGGCCTTCCTTCACCTGGTCTATATAATCCCCCAGATATATCTTCTCGGGCAGATCGAACATAACGCCGCAGGAGGTGCCCTCCAGAGGCTGTGCCGTCATAAGGTCATCACCTATCTTCTTTGCAAGATACCTGTTGGAGAACCTGAAGTTCTTATCGAGGTTGGTATGTACCGCAAAGCAGGAGATATCGTTGGCGATGAGCCTTGAGATAAGCCTTCCCTGGGGATCGTCGAAGGTAACGCTGTCCACTCCCCCGAAGATAAGGGGATGATGAACTATCAGGAGCTCCGCCTCATGTTCACAGTCGTCGATGACATCACTTGTCACATCAAGAGCCAGTCGGCAGGTGCGGACATTCTTCTTCAAAGACCCCGTCATAAGTCCCGGGTTATCATAATCCTCAGCCGTCTCAGGGGGGAACAGATTATTCAGATGATCTGCGATATCCTTAACCTTGGTCATGTTGATGCGCTCCTTTCCGACATGAGCTTAGAAACCTCTTCGTCTCCTCTGGCCCGAAGCTTATACCTGTTGTCGAGCCTTGCAAAATACTCGATGATCAACGGATCCCTGTCCTCGAACTTTCTGATGAGCACAGGTCCGTAATACTTTCCGTAGAGGCTGAGATCATAAGGCACACCCGTATAGACGGCCCTTAAGATGGGATACCATATCCCCTTCTCCACGGATACCTTCTCTTCAAGTATATCAAAACCTTCCTTTGCGAAAAACTCCCGCAGCCTCTCTATGGACTTCTGGGGCTGAAGGCACCAGGTGACTGTCTTCAGGACGGAGGCAGGAGTAGAAGAAAGCGCCCTCTCCATTATGTCCGCCATATTGTTTCCACCAAGGCCTGCCATTACTACCACATCGCCTTCACATAGTGGCACTCCGTCAAGGCCGTCGGTACAGTATGTAGAAGACCTGTCCGAAAAGCCATTCTGCCGAAGGCATGTATCGGTCCTCTTTGCAGGGGCTTCATGTATATCAGTACATACAGCAGTCTCAACAAGGCCGGAGCTCAGAGCGTAACACGCCAGGTGACCATGATCCGATCCCACATCGATGAGCCTCGGGGCCTTTCCGCCGGAAAAAGCCTCACTGCACACATCACTGAGCCTTACTGACAGCGCGGGTATCAAAGCCTGCTCCTTTTGTCATTTAAGACATCCCTGTACTTTTCGATCTTATTCATCTTCTCACGAAGCTTAGTCTTCTCCTCAGGATCAGCATCCATATACTTCTTCATGAGAGCCTTCTCTGTTATCTCCAGCTTCTTGAGCCTAATGTCATAAAGTGTAATTAGATAGTTGTCACGTAAGACCTGATCATCCCTGTCCTCACGGATCTCGGAACATGCCTTCAGGTAGAGCTCCTCCGCCTTTGTACCGTTAAGCAGGAGCTGAGACATATCGCTTATGAGAAGAGCCTCATTTATACCGCTCTCCCCGTCGAAGTTCTTCAGCATGGAATCCACGATCTTCTTCATATTCTCTCCCGTAAAGTCACCGGGGCGGAGAACGTCATGTATATCTATTACTTCCTTATCCGCCAGGGACTTATTCAGCCTTACGGCATATACAAGGAGCTTCAGTTCCTGCATAAACACGATATCGGGACCGTACTTACTTTTCTTCTCTGGCTCTTCCTTCTTCTCAGATTCTGCTCTCTGGGAGATCTCTTTGCGGTTCTCCCTTTCGATCTCACGAAGGCTCATGTCCTCCTGTTCCTTATCGGCAGAAGCCATCATATCGTTCATGCGGTTAAGTACCGTCAGATAGTTAGCACCGAGATAGGAAGCGGCATTTGATGCCATCTTCTCACGCTTAAGATCGTCCCTGACCCAGGAACCGTACCTGATGATGTCCTCCTGATATCTGTAAAGATCCAGTTTACCTGAGGCATCACAGTTGTCGTCATAGGCACGGGCCATGAGATAGTCGTCCAGGTCCTTAGCAGCAGATACGACTGCCCTGAAGCTCTCTGCTCCGTTATTCTTTATATACTCATCAGGATCCTTGCCGTCGGGAACACAGGCGATCTTGATCCTTATACGCTCCTTCATGCCTGACATCTTCTTAAGATAATCCAGCATCATCCTGATTGCGCGGAGAGCCGCATTCTTTCCTGCATTATCGCTGTCGAAGAAGAATACGATCTCATCTGCATATTTGGAAGCAAGACGGAGCTGCTTGTCAGTAAAGGCAGTTCCCAGGGCAGCCACGGCATTATCTATCCCTGCCTGATGCATGGATATGACATCCATATATCCTTCAGCTATTATCAGCTGGTCTGTCCTGGAGGACTTTGCGATATTCAGGGCATAGAGATGTTCCTGCTTCTTATATACCAGGGAATCCGGTGAGTTTATATACTTGGCCTTGTCATCACCTAAAGTCCTTCCGCCGAAGGCTACTATCTTTCCAAAGACATCATAGATGGGAAAGACGAGACGGCCCCTGAAAAGATCTATGAGATTGCCGTTCTTGGAAACGGAGAAAAGGCCTGAGCCTCTCATCTCCTCCTGGGTATATCCCTTGGACGTAAGGAAGTTTACAAGGCTGTCCCAGCTGTTGGGAGCATATCCCAGTCCGAACTTCTTTACCGTCTCGGCAGTAAGCTCTCTCTTTCTGGCATATATCCTTGCCACCTTTCCCTCTTCACTGTTGAGGCAGGAGAAATAGAAATCCCCTGCATCCTTCAGAAGGGATCTGACACGTTCCTTTGTCTTTTTGAGGGAATCGTCCTCACGGGACTTATGATCATTATCATCGATAACGGTAACGCCGTACTGCTCGCCCAGGAACTTGATGGCCTCGGGATAGGACAGCCTCTCCACATCCTTGATGAAGTTTATAACGTTGCCACCCTTGCCGCAGCCGAAGCATCTGTAAATGCCTTTTGAGGGAGATACGGAGAAAGAAGGTGTCTTTTCAGAATGGAAAGGACAGAGCCCAAATAGGTTCTGCCCTGATCTTTTTGTAAATGTTACGTACTTTCCGACTACCGTTTCGATATCTGCCTTGGAAAGTACTTCTTCTATTACTTTCTCCGGTATCATCTCTTAAGATTACTTCTTAGACTTTCCGTCCTTGTCAGAATTCTTATCGCTGTTCCTGGGAATGATCTTCTCGATGGAAGCCTTCTTAAAACAAACGGGAGTATTAGCTGCTGATGTGTAGATAGTTACATCATCCTCACCTATATGAGCCAGGACTCCTACAAGTCCGCCGATGGTGATGATCTGGTCACCGATGGACATCTTGGAAAGCTGCTCCTTCATCTCCTTCTCCCTCTTCTTCTGAGGCCTTACGATGAAGAGCCAGAAGAAAACACCAAAGAGAACGAGCATGGCGATCATTCCAACCATGGAACCCATATCTGCACCCTGCTGAGCTGCTGTTGTCTCCAGAAATACAAGATCGATCATTAATATAAATCCTCCGAATTATTTATTGAGTACGCCCGCAACGACTTCCTTCATGGAATAGTAACCGGGGGCCTTATCTTTAAGGAAAGCGGCAGCTGTAAGTGCGCCCTTTCCGAAGACGTCTCTTGTTGCAGCGCTGTGGGAGATCTTGATGGTCTCCTCATCGCTTATGAAATATACATCATGCTCACCTACGATATTACCGCCCCTGATGGCGCTCATACCGATCTGGTTTGTCTGACGCTTCTCATTTACTGCGTGACGGTCAAAGACATATTCCATCTCACCGTCGATATTTGACTTGATGATCTCACCGAGGGTCATAGCCGTACCGGAGGGAGCATCCAGCTTCCTGTTATGGTGTGCCTCAACGATCTCGATATCAAAGCCGGGATAAAGAGCCTTTGTTGCCTGGGCTACAAGCTCAAAGACAACGTTCATTCCAAAGCTCATGTTGGCAGACTTGAACACGGGGACTACAGTTGCTGCAGAATCGATGAGCGCAAGTGTCTCAGCATCAAGAGCCGTAGTACATACAACGATGGGCTTCTTTCTGGCAACAGCAGCATTTACAATGGCAGGCACCGCCTTGTTATTGGAAAAGTCGATGATGACATCGTAATCCACATCGCACTGGGAAGGATCCGAAAAGACAGGAAAAGGAAGTCCCTCAGTATCTGTGGAGATATCCCCTCCTGCAACTATCTCATAATCGGAAGAGGCCTTTGTCAGGGCATAGATGGCTCTTCCCATCCTGCCGCAGCAGCCGTTCATAAATATCCTGGTCATTATTTATAGCTCTCCATAAAAGAAAAATCATAAGAAGCAAGGACAGATGCAAGATTCTCATGTCCCTTAGCGCTCATGTCGCAGAGAGGAAGCCTGCAGTGTCCGACATCCCATCCGAGGATGTTCATTGCTTCCTTAACGGGGATAGGATTGACTTCTGAGAACAGAGCCTTAACAAGAGGGATGATCTCTATCTGCATATCGCGTGCCTTAGCAGTATCTCCGGAAAGATAAGCGTGAATCATGTTGCTCATGTGGGCAGGCAGTATATTAGCCACAACGGAGATAACACCCTTAGCTCCAAGGGATACCATGGGTACTGCAAGTCCGTCCTCACCTGAATAGAGGGTATACCTGTCACCGCACTTGCTGTAGATCTCGGGCACCTGACCAAAGTTGCACTCCTTGACCGCTACGATATTCTCGTGGGACGCAAGAGAATAGAGCACATCGGGAGAGATGTTAACATTCGTCCTGGAAGGTACATTGTACAGGATGATGGGAGCATCAGTATTCTCAGCGATCTTGCTGTAGTGCTTGATGAGTCCTTCAGGTGTGCACTTGTTGTAATAAGGTGTAACAACGAGGACAGCATCTACGCCGAGAGCAACTGCTTCCTTTGTAAGGTTGATGCCGTGAGCTGTGTCATTGGAACCTGTACCTGCGATAACGGGAACTCTTCCTGCTGTAGCCTTTACTGCACACTCGATGGCAGAAAGGTGTTCCTTGTCGGGCATTGTTGCAGCCTCTCCTGTGGAACCGCAGATAACGATGGCATCTGTTCCGCAACCGATCTGGAAATCGACGAGCTTCTCAAGCTTCTTATAGTCGACTCCTGTTTCTGTAAATGGTGTGATAACGGCAACGCCAGAGCCTTCAAAAATAGCCTGAGACATATCAATTTCCTCCTTAGAAATAATTATACAGTGAAGATTTTAGCACTCCCCATTACAATGCGTCAATTTATCTTTTCTGGGCGGACACATGTACTTTCAGCGGTGGAAAATCGCAGGATTTCAGCCAAAAAAACCATTTCTCCAACAGAATCCCAATATCCATCCCATTTCGACCTTCAAGTGGGATGGTTTTGGGGATTTGGGGATGATATACCCATTTTCAGTCTCAATACAGGTACTGATTGAGACACTTTTGGGGCATTGCTTCACTGTCTTCAATTAAATCTGGTTATGGTGTATTATATCCCTCATGAGCATTAAGACTTCTGATTTCTATTATGATCTTCCCGAAGAACTGATCGCCCAGCATCCCCTGGATGACAGATCATCTTCGCGACTTATGGTGCTGGACAAGAAGACCGGCGCCATTGTCCATAAACATTTTTCCGATATAACGGAATATCTCGTTTCCGGGGATGTCCTGGTAATCAACAACACCCGTGTTATCCCCGCAAGGCTTCTCGGTGTACGTTCCGAGACTGGATCCCCTGTCGAGGTTCTCCTTCTGAAGCGTCTGGACGAAAGGCGCTGGGAGACGATAGTACGCCCCGGTAAGAAGTTCAAGCCCGGACACAGGTTCACATTTATACCGGGGGAACTGGAAGCGGAATGCGAGGAAGTCCTGGAGACCGGCAACCGCATCATGAGGTTTGATTTCGAAGGCATCTGGGAAGAGGTCCTGGACCGTGCGGGAACCATGCCTCTCCCTCCCTATATCCACGAGAAGCTTCAGGATAAGGAGAGATATCAGACTGTCTATTCCAAGATAGAAGGTTCCGCAGCGGCGCCCACCGCAGGTCTTCACTTCACAAAGGAGCTTCTTGAGAAGATCCGTAATATGGGAGTTGAAATAGCAGAGGTAACGCTCCATGTCGGTCTCGGCACCTTCCGTCCCGTTAAGGTCGAAGATGCCACAAAGCATGAGATGCATTCCGAGTGGTACTGCTTTGACAAGACTGCCTCCGACATTATCAGGAGGGCAAGAAAAGAAGGACGCCGCATCATCTCTGTCGGCACCACTTCCACCCGTGTCCTTGAGACCGTGGCACATAACGATCCCGAGATGATGCCTGTGTCAGGTGATACTCAGATATTCATTTACCCGGGATTTGATTTTAAGTGCGTTGATTCGCTGATCACAAACTTCCACCTTCCCGAGTCTACACTTATAATGCTGGTATCGGCACTTGCCGGTAAGGAGAATGTCCTTCACGCTTATTCTGAAGCCGTAAATGAAAGATACAGGTTCTTCAGTTTTGGAGATGCCATGTTTATAACAGATCTGGAATACAGGAAATAAATATCCAAGGAGACCGATATGAGTAACCCTCCCGTTTGGTACGAACATATACATACATGTAAGCAGACAGGCGCAAGGCTCGGAAGGGTGCATACACCCCACGGTACTTTTGATACGCCTGCTTTTATGCCCGTTGGTACACAGGCATCCGTTAAGGGTATGAGCCCTGATGAGATAGCATCCATGGGAGCAGGGATCATATTATCCAATACATATCATCTGTGGATGAGACCGGGATCCGAACTTATCGCCAAGGCAGGAGGTCTCCACTCCTTTATGAACTGGAAGGGTGCCGTACTGACTGATTCAGGCGGATTCCAGGTATTCTCCCTGGCACGTCCCAAGGACATTATCGAAGAGGGCGTTAAGTTCAGGTCACACCTTGACGGATCAAGACACCTTCTTACTCCTGAGCTGTTCATAAAGATACAGAATGATCTTGGAGCAGATATCATCATGGCCTTTGATGAGTGCTGCCCCTACCCTTCTACTTTTGAATACTCCAGGAGGTCTCTTGAGAGGACTACGCGCTGGCTGGAAAGATGTATCGATTCACATACACGTTCCTCCGAGCAGGCGCTTTTCGGAATAATTCAGGGAAACATGTATCCTGAACTGCGTCAGGAGAGCGCACGTCAGATCACTTCCTTTGATCTTCCCGGTTTTGCTATTGGTGGATTGTCCGTAGGAGAGCCTGCCAACCTTATGTATGAGATGCTGGATGCTACAGTACCTCTTATGCCGGAAGATAAGCCCAGATATCTTATGGGTGTTGGAACTCCCGACTATCTCATCGAAGGAGCTATCCGCGGTGTCGATATGTTTGACTGTGTACTTCCCACACGTATGGGACGTCACGGAACAGTCCTGACTTCTAAGGGAAGGGTCATAATAAGAGATGCAAAGCATGCTGAGGATTTCGGACCAATGGATCCCGAATGCGACTGCTATGCATGTAAGAACTTCTCTTCCGCTTATATACGTCACCTTCTCAAGGCAAAGGAGATGTTCGGCCAGAGGCTCTGTACCTGGCATAATATCGATTTCCTTCTGTCTCTTATGGAGAAGGTACGTGAAGCTATCGCAGAGGACTGTCTGGGAGATTTCAGGGATTCCTTCTTTAAGTCTTATTACGGGAAATGATCAGCAGTTGATCCAGTTTCTTTTCTCGTGATCCCAAGTCATTTCTGCATCGGTATTGTTAATAATTGCTTTAACAATCGGTCCGAGAAAACTCTTTATCATGTCGATAGTTTCTTCGAGATTTACGGGAAGCATGGCTTTTTTCTTCTTGATAAAAGCCTGCCAACGCATCCTTCTGACAGGGTCTTCACCAAATCCATCTTCAAAAGCTACGATCTCTGATATAGATGACCGCCTGTTCTCAAATGTTTCCCGGATCGCTTCTTTCAGTTCGTTCCCATAAAAATCATGTGAAACTGAAAGCACATAAATGTCATAATAATCTTTAAGTCTTGAATTATCGTAACCTAAGGAAACAATGGTTTCGAACTTTTCTGCGATCAATGAACTAAGCGAATAAGCATATACAAATGGATTCTCATCATCAATAATGACGGGATAATCCATCTTTACACGACCCGGGACAATAACATCTCCAAAACCGACATCAATCGATATCGGGATCCTGGTCTTATCAAGAAATGCAACTATATTTATGTTTACTCCATGGTACTTTTTAAACTCAGATATTGATCTGACGGACAGTGTTCTTAGATCAAAGACTAACGGATCGTCTGCTTCTATTCCAAATATCCCGGAAAAGATCTCCTTCATCTGATCTATATCATTGCTTATATTTGAAGCAAAAAGATCTATGTCTGTTGTAGCCCGTGCATAGGCACCATCAAAGCATGCATATAATAAGATCCCACCCTTAAGAACAAAACTGTCTTTGAAGCGTGAGATCGAAAGACGATAGATCGTTCTTTCGATACCATATAAGACCAGCAGTTCCTGCAAAGTCTTTCCCGTCTCTATACTCTTATTCTTCAGTTTATCCTTAACCGATACAGCATTTGTCAAAGAAGCACCTCCAGGTACGTTCCAAGTATCTTTCCACAACCCAGATCATCAGCATATCTTCTAAGCTTGATAAGATCCCTGTCTTCTTTACCAAGATAGTTCTTCAGAACTTCTTTTGTCTCTTCTATACCGATCTTATTACGATAGTAAAGAATATCCACGACTGTCTTCTCAACATCGTAGATCCGGTAAGTTCCGGACGCATCAGTAATGCTGGTAAGTCCGGTATTATATCTTGACTCAGGAAAATACCATACATGTGTATCTGGCCAGTCCGGGAGTGTAGATATCTTCATGCTTCTTTCTATAGCTATATCAACCCTGTCCGGAAGGAATGTAGTAAGACCATAAAACCGCGCAGAAGTCATCATACAAAAAACACTTTGGGGAGCAAATGCAGATACTATTGCAAAGTCTGAGTCTTCTCCTGTATATGTTTCGTTTTCATAGGTACTGTTTGTCAGCTTATTAAGACGTCCTTCAGAAACGAGTTGGTTTATCTTGTAATATGAATACCCCATCTTAAACAGTTCTTTTCTATTGTAGAACCGCTTATCAGGGGAAAGATCGGTAGTCATGTGTGTTCCCCTTTCTTTTTTATCAGGGTAACATAACTATCATCGTTTTTCAATATTTTTCTGCAATCATAAACATCTGCAGAAAAATATTAAAATCGTAAAGATAGATCAATCATCGCTTCTTACGATCATAGTAACGGCGGTAAGGTTGTCTGCCGCAAGCATGGTCTGTTCTGATATCCTGCAGATAAGGTTGTCCATCCACTCCTCACTGCTTATGGAAGTGAGTGCATCAGCAAGGATCGCGGGGTCGGAGAGCCTGTCGAAGAATGAATATGTTCCGCAGACGATACGGTCCTCGTCCTCAAGGGAGAAAGTG
>CACXGG010000126.1 GCA_902767145.1 Oscillospiraceae bacterium
AACTTGAGCTTCTTGTCCTGCTTCACCTTGTGAAGGGCGATCTCGGCATGGGTAAGAAGTTCCTCGACGGTGTTGCTCTCGGGATAGAAAGCAGCAGCCAGGCCTAAGGTTATGAAGAACGATCCCTGTCCTGTCTCCAGGGGCTGGATAGTGTATTCGTGGATATTCGTCATGAAATCCGTAACTGTCTTCTGGGTGGCATCAGGCCACAGGATAGCGAAGGTATCGATGCCGATATGGTAGATCACCGTATCCTTGGGGCAGTAGCTCTTGAGCAGATCAGAGAGAGCAAGGAGGATCTCATTACCCACTGATCTTCCGTATCTGTCGTTAAATGCTGAGAAGTCCTTGATATCTGCAAGGATGATGGCAGCCGTCAGGATATCCTTATCCCTGATGAGCTTCTGGGCATCAGATGTGAGCTTATCCCTGGTGGGAAGTCCCGTGAGCTCGTGGCAGGCCTCCTTCTTCTCCACTGTCTCCTTGACCTCGTTCATCTGGGTAAGGTCAAAGGCAGTTCCGACTATGGTATTTTCCTTGGTGATGCTGTCCACATAAGATCTCGCGCGGCAGGCCAGCCAGATGATCCTGTCATCTCCGGACCTTACCCTGATCTCGATGGAGAAGCTCCTTCCGATCTCGGTGATGATCCTGTGGAAGGCATTCCTGAACCTCTTCCTGTCCTCGTCTATGACATACTCAGCCATGATCTCGACGAAGTCGCCGTTGATCTCAAGAGGAACCTTCGGGAAGATCTCCCTTATGTTCTCTGAGAAGACGATGGTGGAGAGATTTATATCAGCAGTAAATACGATGGCATTGGATACATCGATGATATTTTCCTTCTTGTGGTTGTCACATACGAGGCCCGTTACATCTGAGAAGGATCCGGAAACATATCTGGAATCACCGCCCATCTTTCCGTCGGGGCCTGCATCGGAGAAACCGTCAAACCTGAGGTGCAGCTCTCCTCTTCCGGGAGCCAGGAACCTGATGACCATTCCCTTGCCGTCGTCGTGATCATGAAGGAATCCGTCAAAGGCTTCTGCCACCTTATGGGAATCATCGGGATGGATAAATCTCTTATACTCACTGGAGAATTTCTTAACACAGCTGCTGACGAGATCAAAGTCCTCAACGAACCTGTTGCTCATATAGCATGTATCTTCGAAGGCGTCATATGTGAAGAGATATGCATCGGAACCCTCTCCGAAGAGCTGGTGATATGCCTTCTGGGAGATGCCCTCTGACTCGTCGGAGATAACACCTGCGATATAACGGCTTCCGCCGATATTGACGATCTCCATATTGATATTGATCTTGAATATGTCCGACTCGGACTTCTTGAGGGAATGGGCCAGGGTAACATGCTCGAACCTGTCTGATGTGAGCTCGCCTATAACGGCATCATATGTACCGGCGACCTCTGCCCTTTCCTCTTCGGGGATATACTGGAAGAATGCCGTAAGGAGCATCTCCTCGGAAGCCTCCTGGCCGATCATCTCCTTCATCCTGTCGGAGAAGATGATCCTCTTTTCCCAGGGTTTGATCACAAATGTACAGAAGACCGAACCTTCCAGGACCGGCAGGAACTCTGAAAACGGCATATCGCTGATGTATGAGAGCAATTCTTCTCTTCCGAGTTCTTCCATGACATATCTCCGTTCAAGTGATACATCTATTATTTTAACAGATTTAATATATAAGAGTACAATTCTTTTTTATTTTTTCCTGTAATGGATGAAACTTCGGATGCGATCTGCTTTGTGGACATGCCCTCTTCATGAAACCTCCTGATGAGCGCATCAGTGTCTTCCTCGGAATATTCGGCTGTCTTTTTTATGGGTTCCAGACATACCACGAACTCTCCCCTGGGAGGGACAGCCTCGAAATGCTCCTTAGCCTCTGACACATTGAGGCGGATCACCTCTTCGTACTTTTTCGTAAGCTCACGGCAGAAAGCAGCCCTGCTGTCACCGAAGCCGTATTCCTCAAGCTCACCTATGAGCTTCAGGAGCCTGTGGGGCGCCTCGTCGATCACCATGGTCTCATTGATAGATGTCAGGGCCTTGAGCCTTTCCCTTCGCGGTCCGCCCTCAGAAGGCAGGAATCCCTCAAAGTGATAATGGGTAGTGTCAAGGCCGCTGAGTACAAGGGCTGTGACTGCTGCCACGGGTCCGGGCACCGTAGTCACTTGTAAATCATTTGCTATACATTGTTTTACGAGGTCCTCTCCGGGATCACTGACGGAAGGCATGCCCGCATCAGAGACCAGAGCTATATCCAGACCCTCTTTGAGCTTGTTGATGAGCACCTCTCCCTTACCTGCCTTATTGTGCTCATGGTAAGAGATCAGGGATCCTTCAATGCCGAATTCCTTGAGAAGGAGACCTGTCCTTCTGGTATCCTCGCATGCGATAAGATCTACCTGTGAAAGTATCTCCTTTGCCCTGGGGGACAGATCTCCCAGATTACCTATGGGTGTTCCAACTAGATAAAGCAATCCCTGTGCTCCTCCTCGTAAATCCTTTTAAGTTCACCGCTCATCACCGGATCACCGTTCATATCCCTCCTGTTAAGTATAAGGGGCGGAAGGATCTTCATGTCATTTCCTGATGCACCCTTCTTTCCTGCCAGGAGGAACATGGAGGCATTCCTGTCCTCAATGGGATGGACTGCCATGAGCCTTACAGGCTTGAACCTGTACTTATCGAAGGTCTTTATCACATCGGCAAGGCGGTCGCCGTGCATCACCATTATTATATATCCTGCAGACTGTCTTATCCGGGAGGCGGCCACGTATATAAAATCCTCCACCGACCCGTTCTCCTCGAACCGTCCTGCCAGGCGTTCACCACCGCCGTCTTTTCTGGCGGCAGGTCCTGAGCCCCTGTTAAAGAACGGAGGGTTCATAAATACGATATCATACTGCTTCGCTCTTATCTCCGGGGGAAGGTCCCTTATGTCGCAGTTAAAGGCCTTCATCCTGTCAGAGATCCCATTGAGCTTTATATTCTCCTCTAAGATCCCGGCGGGCTTTTCCATGATCTCCACCGCATCGATGGATATATCTTCATTTCTGGCGGCAAGGCACAGGGCCGCACCTCCGCAGCCGCTTCCCAGCTCGAGAGCAGTGGCAGGCTTCCCCTGCCTTACGAAGCACGCGGCAAACCAGGCCAGCAGAACGGAATCGGTGCCGAACCTGAAACCATCCTTCTGCTGGTACATCTTAAAACCCCGTCTTCCGATATCTTCAAGGGTGAGATCTGCAGTATCCAAAAGATCCTCCGGAAAAAAAGCTTCCCGGATATTATACATCCGGGAAGCCGATCTTACATCGTTTATATTTCCGTATTACTCTTCAGAAATAGCAGATACGGGGCATGCTGCCTCGCAGGAACCGCAGGAAAGGCAAGCCTCAGCATCGATCTGATACTGTGTATCGCCCTCAGCGATAGCGGAAACGGGACAAACCTCTGCGCAGGAACCGCAGGAGATGCATGCATCTGAAATTACATAAGCCATTTAATAAACCCTCCTTATTGAGTGTAGTCAGATTTTATTATTACATATAATTGCTCTAATACAAGAGAAATGATACATAATTTACATTTTGTTTATTAACCTTCGGAACCCTCAGGATCCTCAGGATCTCCGCCACAGCCGGGGCAGTCGTCACAGGGACTGTTGAGAGGTGCCAGTCCCTCCCAGTCGAAGACCTCCACTTCGTCTCCGTCATCGTGGGCAAACTTGACGGTGACCTTCTCGGTAAGAAGGTTAACGTCGCTTACTATACCCACACCATGGGGAGTCCTGATCTTCTTTCCGTTCTTGGGAAGTCTCTTATGGGCATCTGCATATGCCTCCTTCTCGAACTGAAGGCAGCACATGAGTCTTCCGCAGGCGCCGTTGAGCTTGGAAGGGTTAAGGGACATGCCCTGATCCCTGGCCATTCTCAAGGTGACGGGAGCGAAATGGTTAAGGAAGGTACAGCAGCAGAGTTCCCTGCCGCAGATACCGATACCGCCCACCAGCTTAGCCTGGTCCCTGGAACCGATCTGCCGCAGCTCGATCCTGGCGCGGAATGCAGCTGCCAGATCCTTTACCAGTTCCCTGAAGTCGACCCTGTTGTCTGATGTGAAATAGAATATGACCTTCTTGCCGTCAAAGGCGAAGACAGCATCGATGAGGTTCATGTCCAGCTGATGCTTTTCGATGAGCTGAAGGCATCTGTCGTAAGCCTCCTGCTCCTTCTCCTTCTTGAGCTCATATCTCTCAAGTTCCTTCTCGTTGGCGAACCTGAGTACCGGAAGGACATCATCCCCGATCTGGGAATCCTCCACTTCTATGGGCTCATCTATGACATGGGCAAGATCTATGCCCATGGAGGTCTCCACCATTACGGCATCGCCTATCTTGAGGTCGATATCGTCACAGGTGAACCTGTATGCCTTGCCGGCATCACGAAATCTAAGATTGACCGTACGTCTCATTTATGTAAACTCCTTTTTCATTTTCAGAAGCATCGTGCAGCAGGCAGCCTCAAAGTTTACCCTGGCCTTTACGTCACGGTTGAAGTCCGTCACTGCCTCGGATGCATTATAGATATTCTTCAGGGTCAGGCCCTTGTTCTCGGAAAGGAAGGATCTCATCCTGTCCACCTTATCCCTGTTCTTTACTCCTTTTGTATCCATGGATGCCAAAAGGGACGACAGATCCCCCAGGAACCACATCATGAGCAAAAGGATATCACTTATCCGCTCCTGTCTGCCACTGAAGAACTCAAAGTCCTCGAACATCAGGCCGGTATAGTCCCTCTTCGGTATCTTCATGAGGATCTCGAAGACCTCGTCCCTCTCGCTCATAAAGTCCTCGTCCTTTATGAGGGTAAGTCCCTTGCCGGGGATGCCGGCGGAGAAGGATGAGAAGAAGCGGAGCTTATCCTCGGGAAGATCTCCTTCGTTATGTTTTGAGAGGATCTTAAAGATCTCCTCTTCAGTATAGGGCCTCATCTTGAACTCCACCACTCTGGACATGATGGTGGGAAGTACAAGGGATGCATCGGTGCACAGAAGGATGAACACCACGCCTTTGGGAGGCTCCTCCAGCACCTTGAGAAGAAGGTTCTGGTACTTGAGCTCTATATTTCCAATATTGACTATATAGACTTTCTTACCAGCTATCTGTGAAGCCACAGCAGTATCCGGGATGATCTCTTCCCTGATGGTGGCAACAGACAGTGACTTCTTTCCCTTATCTGTCTCATAACGCCTTACGTCAGGATGGGTCCCTGCCCTGAAGTATGTACAGTTATTGCACTTTCCGCAGGCGCCTTCCCTGGTGGGATGGGAACATACAAAGGATGCCGCCAGTTCATCGGCGAACATATGCTTTCCCATTCCGGCGGGAGCCGTGAAAAGGAAAGACTGGGCAGATGTCTGCTCTATGGAGATGCCAAGCCTCTCCTTAAGCTCGTCCTGTCCTATAAGATCGCTGAAAGACATGAGATCACCTCATCCTTGATCTGATCCACACTTACAGATGCATCGATGGTCCTTATCCTGGGATGGGATGCGGCCCAGAGAAGATATCCGTCCCTGACCTTGGCCTGGAAAGATGTTCCCATGGCCTCCAGCCTGTCTTCGTCCTCTCCCCTGGCCTTCCTTCTCTCCAGGGCCTGCTCAGGTGTCAGGTCAAGAAGGAAAGTTATATCGGGAGCTGCATCTTTTGCAGCTATATCGTTAAGTGTCTCCACCAGGTCTGTTCCCAGTCCCCTGGCATATCCCTGGTATGCGGCGGTGGAATCGTAGAACCTGTCACAGATGACCATGACGCCTGATCCCAGAGCGGGGATTATCTTCTCCTCCACTATCTGGGCTCTTGCTGCCTCATAGAGCAGGAGTTCCGTCATGGACACCATGGAGTCGTTCTTCTTATCCAGAAGGATGGTCCTTATCTTCTCGCCCACAACAGTACCGCCGGGTTCCCTGACGATCATGGTCTGATATCCCAGATCGTTCAGATACTTCTCGGCGATCTTTATCTGGGTGCTCTTTCCGCACCCGTCGATGCCTTCAAATGTAATGAACTTACCTTTTCTCATCATTCCAGCTTGATGGTATGGATCTCAGCGATATCGATCCAGATCTCTTTTTCGAGCCTGTCATTCTCACGCTTTATATCCTCTATGGTCTCCTCGGCATGGATAGCCTTGGGAGCCTGATCCTGGTTCTTGGATCTGAAATCCCTCTTCTTATCGCGGTTATATCCGCCCTTCCTGTTTCCGGAACGGTTATACTGCTGGTCCTTGGACTCGCCCTTGTTTCCGCGCTGTCCCTGGTCCTTGCCCTGGCGGTTCTCACCGGAGTTCTTACTGTTATTGTTGTTATTATTGTTATACTTCTTGCCGTTATTGTAGTTATTGCGGCGCTTTCCGCGGTTATAACCGCCGTTCCTGTTATTATTCTTTCCGCTTCCGGATGAAGCGTTACTGTTGTTGCTGTTTTCTGCCATGAAAACCTCCGTTTGATTGTTGCCTTATAAAAAGCTGACCTGTTGATTATATACCAACACTTACACTTCTTCCAAATCCGGGAAGGGGCCTATACAGGTCACGCTCTTATCCTCCGGTACCGGTCCGTCATATATAACGATGTCCCTGTAGGGACAGAGGACAAATGCTCTTTTGTACATCCTGGGGTGCGGGATAGTGAGCTTCGGATCGTCAGATATCATGTCATCATAGGTGAGGATATCGAGATCAATGGTCCTGGGACCGTTCTTTATCTTCCTTACCCTCTTAAGCTCCTGTTCGATCTCTCCACACCTGGAAAGGAGCTCGTAAGGTCCCATGGAAGTCCTGAACTTCACGCAGATATTGAGGAAGAAGGGCTGGTCATCATAGCCCACAGGCTCCGTCTCATATACCCGGGAGACCTCTATATCCTCTATCCTTTCATCCTCCGAGAGCATCCTGACAGCTGACATCAGGTTCTCCATCCGGTCTCCCAGATTGCTCCCAAGGGATAAGACTGCTTCGTGTTCTTTCAATTCCTTCTCCTCGTGATCTCCGTCTCCACGGTCCTGAAATCACCGTTGATGGGGGCATCGGGCTTTGATACCGTGATGGTGACCTCCGAGATGGATCCGTCCTGCTCCAGCACATCCCCGGCGATAACATACGCCAGATGCTCGATAAGATCATAGTAAGATCCGGATACCCTCTCCTCTATGACCTTATAGATCCTGGAATAATCCACGGTATCCTCCAGGTCATCCGTGACCTTTCCCTTTATGTCGTCTATCACCATCTCACAGGAGATGATGAAAAACTGACCGTTTTCCTTTTCTTCCGGGAGGCATCCGGTATGACCGAAGACCTTCATATCACATATCCTGATCCTGTCCACTGCCTCTCTCCTTTAGATCCCCAGAGCTGCCTCATATCCCAGGAGCACATCCCTGGCAGCCCTTACGTTATGCACCCTGAGCATGGATGCACCCTTTGATACTCCCGCAAGTCCCAGTCCAATGGAGACATCGTCCCTTTCCTCGGGGATGGTATCCCTTCCTGCTATATCCGCAGCGACTCTCTTCCTGGAGCAGGCCAGGAGCACCGGGAACCTCCCTCCGAAGGAGAGACGGTCAAGGGATGAGATAAGTTCTATATCCTGGCTCCTGGAAGTGCCGAAACCGATACCGGGATCCAGTATCAGGGCATCCTCCGGGATACCTGCGCCAATGGCTCTGTCAACACTTCCTGAAAGCTCCCTTAAGGCTCTGTCGATGATATTCTCCCGGAGGCATTCACCGTTCCTCCTGCAGTTGAACATCAGAACAGCGGCGGCGTTGTTCTCAGCCACCACGGAAGCCATCTTGGGATCATACTGAAGGCCGTAGATGTCGTTGATGATATGGCATCCGGCATCGAGGGCTCCGGCTGCGACTTCTGATTTATATGTATCCACGGATACCGTAACGTCCAGGTTCTCTGTTATGCCCTTTATAACCGGGATTATCCTGGAAAGCTCCTCATCCACGCTGATCTCCGTATATCCGGGTCTTGTGGACTCGCCGCCCACATCTATAACATCAGCGCCGTCATGCACCATCTTCTCAGCAGCGAAAAGGGCATCGGAGGTACGGAAGTTCCTGCCGCCGTCCGAAAAGGAATCCGGGGTAACGTTCAGTATACCCATGACCAGGGTACCGTTAGAAGTGTCCAGGTGCCTTCCCCTGCAGGATATGATCATATCAGGAGTTCCTCGGTCTGTTTATGAGTGCGAGAGCCTCGTTCCTGGTCCTCGCATCATTTCTGCATCCGCCCCTCATGGCAGATGTAACCGTCTTTGATCCGGGCTTTCTTATGCCCCTCATGGTCATGCACAGATGCTCAGCCTCGATGACTACACATACTGCGGAGGCATCCACTGCCTCGATGATCTTGTCGGCGATCTCGGAGGTGAGCCTCTCCTGGAGCTGGGGCTTCCTGGAAAGGGTATCCACGATCCTTGCCACCTTTGAAAGGCCAAGGATCTTTCCGTTCCTGGGGATATAGACCACATGAGCCTTGCCGTGGAAAGGCAGGAGATGGTGTTCGCACATGGAATAGAAAGGGATATCTCCTATGAGGATCATCTCGTCATTTCCGGTCTCAGTAAAGACCTTCACATCCTTGCCGATATCGCGGTGAAGTCCGGAGAATACCTCGGCATACATCCTGGCAACCCTCTGGGGTGTCTCAAGAAGTCCCTCCCTGTCCGGGTCCTCGCCGATCGCCTTAAGTATGGTCCTGACCGCATCCTCGATGGCAGGAAGGTCCATATTCTTCATGCTCTCC
>CACXGG010000127.1 GCA_902767145.1 Oscillospiraceae bacterium
AGCCTTGAAAACAAGTTCCTTGTCCTTGTTGTAGTATACCTTCTTCAAAGCTATTGAGAGCTTATTTTTGCCGTACTCCTTGACCTTCGTGCTGGGCTTCTCGGTATACACGTTGTCACAAGGCTTACCCTTAACGCTCTCGCTCATGTCGCTCTCTGTCTTACCGGAATAGGTAGAGATCTTGAAATAAGCGGTTTTATTCTTCTTAAGACCTGTGATAGTTGTGGACGACTTGCTTTCACCCTTCACTTTCTTGACGAGAGTATACTTTCCGTCGATCCTCTGGTAGATCTTATATCCTTTAGCTCCGGAAATGGTCTTCCAATACAGTTTGACCTTGGATGTGCCGGTGACCTTCACATTGGTGAACTTGGTAGTCTTGGCATCGACGCCGGATATGCTGATCTTATCGGAATATACGGTATCTACAACTTGGTTGTTATCATCAATGTTATATGCTGCAGCCCAATACTGATATTCAGAATTATAGTTAACGTCTGAATCGCCAATATAGCCGCCTGCTACGACGCTGCTGTACTTATATGCGACGCCTACCGGTTCGGGATCTCCTCCGTCAACTTTTCTGAAGATCTGAACCGCTGTAAGGTCAGCATCAGCATCCCCGGAAACGAAGATAGCAAAGGATCCATCGCCCAAAGGCTCTGCCTTGGTGGTGATCACATAATTCTCAGCCTGCTCGGTATCAGCATCAGTACCGGTTTCGGGTTTAGTATCAGACCCGGAATCTGTATTGGTCTCTGTCTCAGTTTCGGTTTCTGTCTCTGTATCAGCGTATACCTTGTCTACTGTGCCGAAACAGAAGCAGAATGTGATCAGGACTGTTATTATCAATAATATCGAGATCCTGTTCATCATCTCAGTTCTCATTAAAATACCTCCCCTTATTAGTAGAGTATAAATTATAGTGCTAACACTACTATATTATTCTTTTCATAAATAATCAAGCGGAAAAAATATAATTTTTGTGCGCTATGACATTGCTGTCAGACTATAGTTTCCGGTATAAGGATATCGTTCCATTTTCCATCCAGAAAATATATGAGTCCTACCCTTTCGCCCCTAATGAGTTTAACGTCCTTGGCCTCTGTAAGATGTCTGTAATGCTCATACTTTTCTACCTGTTCGTCGGTATAGTGCGATGGATCGTCCGAAGTAAGAAATACCGTTCCCATGAGAGCATTGACCGAAGCCAGTATGTCCTTCTCCCTTTCGCTGAGTTCCAGATTTTCGGTCCTCAGGAAGAAGACGTCAGGGTCGTTTCCGAAAGCTCTGCCATCGAGATGTCTTCTGGCTATCGTATCGGTCAGGGAGTTTTCAGTCGACACCCTTTCTCTGTGGATCTGCCTCAGAAATGGCCTGTCTCCCCAGGTGAGACCCACGTCGCATCCGATCCTGGCGTATTCCACCAGTCCGAAGCAAGGCATCAAAGGAACTCCGCATGCCAGGACCGCCTTTTCTCCGACCCATTCCCTAATAAGCTCCATTGCGCGGATCATTCGGCCAGCCCTTGTCTCACTCTCATTCCCAAAGGTCGCCGCAGCGTACAGAAAGTCCAGTTTGAGGAGGTCGAACCCCCAGTCCTCTACTGCTCTTCTTACGCATCTTTCGATATAGTCCCTGCATTCAGGAATGTCGATGTCAAGACCGTAGAATCCGCCCCAGTTGCTTCCGCAGGCAAAGGGTTCATCGTTCTCATCTCTGATCACCCAATCAGGATGAGTTTTAAGAATCTCGCTTCCTCTGGCCGCTGCGAAAGGTGCCATCCAGAGCCCCGCCTTGTATCCTGCACTGTGGATCTTATCGCAAAGATCCTTCATTCCCTTAGGGAATTTGTCAGGATCGGCTTCTTCCCAGTCGCCTACTTTGGGCTCCCAGCCGTCATCCACCTGAAATAGATCTCCGGGCTTAAGTATCCTAGAGCACCCTTCAAGGTCCTCCAGGATAGACGCATCATCGCTTCGTTCATATCTGTTATACCAGCTGGAATACCCTGCTATCTTTGGCGCATCCAAAGGACTCACTCCTAGCTCTTCGAACCAGCCGTTGAATACCTCTTCTTCAGTACCTTCCATGTAGAAAAGGTCGAACAGATGGTATTCGCCTTCCGGAACATAACCTTCTGCGTCCCTTATTATCTTCAGCCTGTTCTTTTTTACGTTGTAGCCGAAGACTGTATATCCCGGACGTTCATCCAGAGATGCAAAAAGTTTGAATCTGTCTCCATCTCTGAAATAGCAGTATGAGTACCCGTGGAAGATGCCTCGCTTGAAGGGATAGCGAGTGAAATGATAATCGCTGTAGCCGTCCAGATGATAGCGCTTGATCACGCCTTCAGGCATGTTGTTCAGGCCGCGCATCCTGTCGCTCGCCTTGTATTCGCGGCTCAGGGTCCAGGTCTGATAGCCGTTGAAAAACATGCCTTCAGAAGGTTTGAGCTCG